>CAJBPB010000360.1 GCA_903957365.1 uncultured Bacteroidota bacterium | reverse complement strand
CGACATTACAGGATCTGCATGAAATTGGTACTGTAGCTCAGATTATCAAAACCTTACAGATGCCTGATGGAAATACCACTGTGATTATTCAGGGAAAGAAGCGGTTTAAACTATTGGAAGTCACAAGTGATGATCCATATTTTAAAGCCAGAGTTACGCCATATGGTGAGTCAAATACTATTTCAGTTGATGAGAATTTTAATGCACTTCTTCAATCAATCAAAGATTTATCTATTCAGATTATTACAAAATCTCCAAACATACCTTCTGAGGCTTCTTTTGCAATAAAAAACATTGAAAGCCCTGGCTTTTTGATTCATTTTATTTCGAGTAACCTGAATATTTCAAATGCCGAAAAGCAATTACTTTTAGAGGTTACAGATTTAAAAATAAGAGCGAATCAGGTTCTGATTTTTCTAACCAAAGAATTACAACTGATTGATTTAAAACACCAGATTCAAAGTAAAGTGAAAGTCGATCTGGATAAACAACAACGTGATTACCTGCTTAATCAGCAATTAAAAACCATTCAGGAAGAGCTTGGTGGAACGCCCAATGAGTTAGACGTAAAGAGTCTCAAGGAGAAAGCAACAAAAAAACTCTGGACAAAAGAAGTTCAATCTGTTTTTGAACGTGAGATGACAAAATTTCAGCGGATGAATCCCCAGGCTGCTGAATACGGGATTCAGTTGAATTATCTTGAATATCTTGTTGAATTGCCCTGGGGTGAATATTCTGTGGATAATTTTGATTTAAAACATGCGCAAAAAACACTGGATGAGGATCACTTCGGACTTGAAAAGGTAAAAGAACGGATCATAGAACACCTTGCTGTTCATAAAATAAAGCAGGATATGAAATCACCGATACTCTGCCTTGTTGGCCCTCCAGGTGTCGGTAAAACTTCGCTTGGTAAGTCTATAGCCCGTGCTTTGGGTCGTAAATACATCAGAATGTCGCTTGGTGGACTTCGAGATGAAGCAGAATTGCGTGGACATAGAAAAACGTATATTGGTGCAATGCCTGGTAGGATTCTGCAAAATCTGAAGAAGGTAAAAACATCAAATCCGGTTTTTGTTCTCGACGAAATTGATAAAGTTATTGGTACAAATATCAATGGTGATCCACAGGCAGCATTACTGGAAGTCCTTGATCCAGAACAGAATAACAATTTTTATGACAATTTTCTTGAGATGGATTATGATCTCTCTAAAATTATGTTCATCGCGACTGCCAATAATTTAAGTACGGTTCACCCTGCGCTACGTGACCGTATGGAAGTGATAGACCTGAGTGGATATCTTGTCGAAGAAAAAATTCAGATTGCTCAAAAACATTTAATCCCTAAGCAGTTGGGTGAGCATGGTGTAAAGAGTAAAGAGGTTGTTTTTTCGAAAAAGATAATTGAGAAAATAATTGAAAATTATACACGTGAGGCTGGTGTGCGTTCGCTTGAGCGACAGATTGCCCGGTTAATTCGAAACAAAGCCAAATTTATCGCGATGGAGGAGGCTTACGATAAAAAGATAACGAATGAAGACCTTGAAAAAGTACTTGGTGTTGGCATTTTTCATAGCGATCAAATCAAACAAATTACAATACCAGGCGTAGTTACAGGTCTAGCCTGGACTCCGGTTGGAGGTGAAACGCTGTTTATTGAGGTTAGTCTGAGTCAGGGAAAAGGTGAATTGAAACTTACCGGAAATCTGGGTGATGTTATGAAAGAGTCAGCAATTATTGCTTTCGAATATTTGAAATCACATGCTGATCAGTTGAATATCAAACCCGAAATTTTTGAAAAGTGGAATGTACACATACATGTTCCTGAAGGGGCGACACCAAAAGATGGTCCATCAGCTGGGGTAACGATGTTTTCAGCCTTGGCTTCCGCATTTACAAAACGAAAAGCCAAAGCCGGTTGGGCGATGACCGGTGAAATTACTTTACGGGGCAGAGTATTACCTGTTGGAGGTATCAAAGAAAAAATTCTCGCTGCCAAAAGAGCAAAGATTACTGATATCATTTTATCAAAAGAAAACAAGCGCGATTTCTTTGACATCAAACCTGATTATATTGAAGGTGTTCGTTTTCATTTTATTGATACAATGATGGAATTGCCTTCATTGATACTTGAAAATGAATAAGTTAATTCATCATAGATTGAGATGTTGAATTATTAATGCGCTAATCAGTCTGAATATTATAATCATTCATTTTAGAGTAATTGGTAAGAAATATTTATTTTCAAAGATCAAAACACAAGTATTTTAAGATAATTGCATGAAGAATATCCTTGTCATTTTTGGCCATCCTGTTAATAATACTTATGCAGATAGTTTGAAAAATACCTATGTATCAGCTGCACAAAAAACTGGTGCAACAGTTAAAGAACTTGTATTACGCGAGTTGGATTTTGAAATAAACTTTCGTGAAGGATATAGGGGTTCCCAGGAGCTTGAGCCAGATTTGAAATATGCTCAGGAATTGATTGGTTGGGCAGATCATCTTGTGTTTTTTTATCCAAATTGGTGGGCCACCTATCCGGCACTTCTGAAAGGATTCATTGATCGAACATTTTTACCTGGTTTTGCTTTTAAATACAGGAAAAATAATCCGATACCGGAAAAATTACTAACTGGTAAAACAGCCAGACTGGTGGTTACAATGGATGCACCACCCTGGTATTACTATCTGCATAATTTTGCGCCTGGGCATCATGCGATGCGCAAAGGCGTACTCCATTTTTGTGGTGTTAAACCTGTCCGGATTTCTTCTATTGGCCCAATACGTGCTTCATCAGAGCGTAAACGTGAAAAATGGGTAAAATTAATGGAGAAGATTGGTGCAAATCAAAAATAAGACTGAAGTTTTTATTGCTGACATTAAGCTTTGAATTCATACTTTAGCAGCATCTACAAAGAATACTTACAGTAATGTTTAATAAGGAAAAATATTCATTTACCTTTCTCGCTTTCATGTTGACTCTGCTATTCAGTTCCTGTATGAAAAACATTACTGATGATGAGAAACATAAGATTTTTAGGTACAATGAATCGTCTGGAATAGTTAGCCTTGATCCTGCTTTTGCGAAAGATCTTCCACATATCTGGGCTTGTAACCAATTATACAACGGTCTTGTTTCGCTTGATGCGAACCTTAAAATTGTACCCGCGATTGCCCATTCATGGAATATTCAGGACAGTGGTAAAACATATACTTTTAATTTACGAAATGATGTATATTTTCATGACAATCAAGTTTTTAATGGAATTAAAAGAAAGGTGGTCGCTTCTGATTTTGTTTATAGTTTTAATCGGTTAGTCGATCCAAACCTTGCTTCACCTGGTACATGGGTTTTTAATTCTGTTAAAATTGAATCTAATGTTTATTCTTTTAAAGCATTGAATGACAGTATGTTTCAAATTAAATTAAAAGAATCATTCCCGTCTTTTCTCGGTATTTTGACTATGATTTATGCATCGGTCATACCTGAAGAAGCTGTAATATTTTATGGCGAAAATTTCCGAAAAAATCCGGTAGGAACAGGTCCATTTCATTTTACATACTGGAAGGAAGGTTTGAAACTCGTGTTTCGAAAAAATCCCGATTATTTTGAATTTAGTGACAATGAACAATTACCTTATATTGATGGTGTAGCCATTAATTTTCTAATCGATAGGCAAACTGCGTTTCTTGACTTTGTTAAAGGAAACCTTGATTTTATGTCTGGAATTGATGCACGTTATAAGGATGAGTTATTATCCAGAGAAGGGAGTTTAAGAAGTAAATTTCAAAACAAAATTTATCTTGAAAGACAACCATTTTTAAATACAGAATATCTTGGTTTTTATGTTGATTCGATAGCAGGAAAAATTAATCCGGTTCAGAATATTCAATTGAGAAAGGCAATTAATTACGCCGTTGACCGCATAAAAATGTTGAAATTCTTAAGAAATGGTATTGGCAAACCTGGTATTGGCGGAATGATCCCTTTTGGTATGCCGGGACATGATACTACTGGAGAAATCGGTTATTCATATCAGCCTCATCTGGCTGCATCCATTATCAGAGCTGAAAACCTTTTAAATACTGAAATTACTATCACAACGACAGCCGAATATGTTGATTTGGCTAAATTTATTCAATCGCAGTTGACAAACGTTGGTTTACAGGTCAGAATTGATGTGAGTCCACCCGCTGCAATGCGTCAGTCAAGGGCAAAGGGTAAACTCGAGGTTTTCAGGTCATCCTGGGTAGCCGATTATCCCGATGCGGAAAACTATCTCGCGATGTTTTACAGTAAGAATTTTGCGCCAAACGGACCAAACTATACACATTTTAAGAGTGAAGATTTCGACTCGTTGTATGAGATGGCATCAAAATTACCAGAATTATCGGATCGTATCGGACTTTACAGACAAATGGATAGCCTGATCATGTCAGATGCACCGGTTGTTGTGCTGTTTTACGACGAAGTGCTTCGTTTTGTTAATAATCGTGTGACTGGCTTTGAATCCAATCCGGTTAATATATTGGATCTTAGAAGAGTAAAGATTAATTAGACTAATAAAACAGATGCATTTTATTGTGATATACAAACCAACTGCTTTGTATTTTTTTGTACTTTTGCACACTATTTTAAAAAATGTTTGAGATGAATATTACTTTACCTGATGGTAGTGTACGACAATATGAAAGCGGTGCTACAGCACTAGATATAGCGTTGAGTATTAGTGAAGGACTGGCACGTAACGTACTGTCAGCCAAAGTGAATGGAGAAGTGTGGGACGCAACACGAGCCATTATGCAAGATTCATCAGTGCAATTATTGACCTGGAACGATGCCGAAGGTAAGTCAACACTATGGCATTCATCAGCACATTTAATGGCTGAAGCCATTGAACAACTTTATCCTGGTGTTAAATTTGGTATCGGACCTGATATCGAAAGCGGGTTTTATTACGATATCGATACAGGAGAAAAAACACTCACCGAAGCCGATTTAATTGAAATTGAGAAAAGGATTCTTGATCTGGCCCGAGAGAAGCAAACATTCAGTAGGGTAGAAGTGTCAAAAAATGAGGCACTGGCTCATTTTACGACCAAAGGTGACGAATACAAGCTTGAGCTGATCAATGATCTGGAAGATGGTACAATTACGTTATACAAGAGTGGTACATTCACTGATCTGTGTCGTGGACCGCATTTACCTAATACCAGTTTCATAAAGGCTGTTAAACTAACGAGTCTTGCAGGTGCATACTGGCGCGGAGATGAAAAAAGAAAACAATTAACCCGTGTTTATGGCATCACTTTTCCGAAAAAAACGGAACTTGATGAATATTTATTACTACTTGAAGAAGCAAAAAAACGTGACCATAGAAAATTAGGAAAAGAATTGGAATTGTTCGCGTTCTCCCAGAAAGTGGGTTCCGGTTTGCCATTATGGCTTCCAAAAGGTGCACAACTACGTGAACGATTAGAACAATACCTGAAAAAAGTACAGAAAGATGCTGGTTATTTACCGGTTATCACTCCCCATATAGGAAATGTGAATCTGTATAAAACTTCTGGGCATTACGAAAAATACGGTCAGGATTCATTCAGGGTGATTACAACACCGATTGAAGGTGAAGAATTTTTTCTGAAACCAATGAATTGTCCTCACCATTGTGAGATTTACAATGTGAAACCTCATTCATACAAGGAGTTGCCTTTACGACTTGCTGAATTTGGAACTGTATATCGTTATGAGCAAAGTGGTGAATTACATGGATTGACCCGTGTTCGTGGATTTACACAGGATGATGCGCACATTTTCTGCACACCTGATCAGATTAAAAGTGAGTTTAAAGGTGTTATAAAGATCATTATGAAGATTTTTAAAGCACTCGATTTCAATGAATTCATCACACAGATTTCGCTCCGCGATCCAAAAAATCCAACCAAATATATTGGTTCGGATGAAAACTGGGAAAAAGCTGAAAAGGCAATAATTGAAGTAGCTGAAGAAGAAGGTTTACAATCTGTTACTGCTTATGGAGAGGCTGCATTTTATGGTCCAAAGATGGACTTTATGGTAAAAGATGCCATTGGTCGTAAATGGCAACTGGGAACCATTCAGGTAGATTACAATCTGCCAGAGCGTTTCGACCTTACCTATATTGGTGCAGATAATGAAAAACATCGTCCGGTTATGATTCATCGTGCACCTTTTGGTTCGATGGAAAGATTCGTCGCTGTTTTGATTGAACATTGTGCCGGGAAATTTCCACTTTGGTTGAGTCCTGAACAAGTTATTATCCTGCCAATCAGCGAAAAATATCAGAATTATGCAGAAAAAGTTTTAGAATTCCTAAATAATTCCGATATTCGCGCCCTCATTGATGACAGGAGTGAGAAGACCGGAAAGAAAATCAGGGATGCGGAACTGAGAAAAATACCGTATATGCTGGTTGTTGGAGAAAAGGAAGAGCTTGAAAATCAGGTATCTGTAAGAAAGCAAGGAGAAGGTGACCTGGGAGTTCTTAGTTTAGAAGGATTTGCGAGTCTGATACACAATGAAGAGGAAAGATTACAGGGTAGATAATTGAAAAACAGAGAGTTATTAAACAAAAGTTAAATTAATATAGGAGAACCAAACTATAGCACAGTTAAGAATCAGAAAGCCACGCGACATTGGTTTGGCATTAAATAGTGGAGCGCATCTTATCAGACTGGAACGCACACGTATTGGTGACATTAGAATTGAAGATTGCTGGCAGATAGATGATCTGATCCAACATATTAACACACAGAGTATGAATGTCTAAGGACAATTAGTTTTTTTTAAATAAAATTTTCACGAT
>CAJBPB010000359.1 GCA_903957365.1 uncultured Bacteroidota bacterium | reverse complement strand
TTTAAACCGAAGGAATATTAGGTTACCACATGAGCCACCTTAGCCTGGAACGGTGATAAGTAAAAAATAAGCCATATAATACATCGAGTGACAGGCGCAGTGGCGGTGTGGTAACCTAATATTCTGCCCCAATCGAGTGACAGGCGCAGTGGCGGTGTGGTAACCTAATATTCTGCCCCAATCGCGTGACAGACGCAGTGGCGCTGTGGTAACGTGTCACGCGTCAATATAAGAACCCGAAAAGCCAAAGTGGAATTTTATTTTCAAATCCATATTCGATATCATCAGCGGCGATGAAAGCTTCGGCTAGTTTAATTTGACGTTTGTTTTTATTTTTTCCTCCTATTTCAAACGTATATTTTCCGGATACCAAAAAGTCGCTCTGTTCAGAAATTGCTAGTTCATATTTATATCGTACCTGATTGACAAAAAATGTTTCTCTTGCATTTCCCATATCCGTTTGTTCTCCCCTAAACGTATACATAAGATTTGTGTTTTCGAGAAATATCTTATCCGGTTTTTGCAAAAGACTGATACCGTGCGCATCCTTATAAATAGAATTCAGCAGATGTGCTTCATTCAAATAAAAAAGATAGGAGAGCATGGTCTGCCTGTTCAATCCAATTCGTTGGCTTAGCTTTGTTATATTGGGTATGAAGGGAGCCGATTCAGATATAACGAAAAGCAATTGCTTCAATTTATGGATATAGGAGATATCCACACCTCTTAACAACGGAAGTTCAACCTCCAAAATCATATTGACAACCTCCTCAATACGGCCATAATACAAATCTATCTCTTCCTTAAAAAAAGGATAATATCCTGTCCGTAAATATCCTGAAAAGTATTGCAGGGGTTTGATGTCCGATAAAACCTCTTGTGAAACAGCATCATGATTTTTAAGTAAACCAGGCAAGCTGACTATTTTAAAATCTGTACCCAGCTCCATATTCAGATATTCGCGAAATGAGAGGCCCTGCATCGTATAAACCACTGCCCTTCGACTTAGATCGGCACGTGAATTAATAATCTCCAGAAGAGATGACCCTGTGAAAACAAGATGAAGCCCGGGATAATCATCATAAATGTTTTTTACCTCCACCGACCATTGCGCATATTTGTGAACTTCATCCAAAAAAAGATATTTACCCCCCTTTTTAACAAATGAATCAACCAATTCTATCAGTTTATGCTCGCTAAACCAAATATCATCCAGACTAACATACAAGGTCGATGGAATGTCTGCGCTTAAATGCAATTTAATGTACTGCAGCAGCAACGTGGTTTTACCTACTCCCCTTGCTCCCTTTATCCCGATAAGTCTGGCGTTCCAATTTATTTCAGACATGATGCTCCGCACAAATTGTGTTTGTGTCAGTGCTATTTTTTTTCGGTATTTTTCAACTAGTTGCTCCATCTCATCTTTAATTTGGGACAAAGTTACATATTTTGTTTACCATAACAAACATTATTTGCACTTAATTGTATACTGCAACGAACAAATTCGTGACACGTGACGCGTGACGGAAGTTTTTATAAAGGAATATTAGTTACCACAATGCCACTGTTTTTTCAGGATAGCAGTAACCAATTCGCATCTACGCCTGTTGCTCGATAATATTTTTATCGGTTCCCTGTAAATTCGCACCACAACAGCCAAGGCTGCTCATTTGGTTA
>CAJBPB010000358.1 GCA_903957365.1 uncultured Bacteroidota bacterium | reverse complement strand
TCGAACAACGGTTCCAGCTGGACATGCCTTACCGATAACAATGGCGTGCTGGCTGTGAGTGATATTGTAATCCCGACAGACTACGCAACTTCGAATACGATTTATATTGCAACCGGGGATAAGGATCATTGGGATAACCGGAGTGTTGGCGTGCTGAAATCAACGGATGGTGGTACAACATGGAACGTAACCGGAATAAGTTATTCATTATCTGATGGCCAGATGGTCAACAGATTATTGCTTGATCCAACTGATAATCAAGTAATAATTGCTGCAACATCAGGGGGTGTGTATAAAACCACAGATGGTGGTACAAACTGGAATTCCCTGTTAAGTTCGGTTGGCTTTATTGATATGGAGTTTAAACCTGGTGATTTTAATACGCTTTATGGCTCAACACAAAGTGGAACGATTTATTTCTCAATAGATGGAGGCGGTATCTGGACAGAAGCCTTCAATGATGCGAATGCATACCGGATTGAATTGGCGGTGTCGGTAAATCAGCCATTATGGGTATATGCAGTTGCTGTAAATTCGGTGAGTGGATTATACGGCGTTTATAAATCAACAAATGGTGGCTCAACCTACTCACAGGTTCTGGATGGCGCTACTTTGAATCTTCTGGGCTGGGAATCCAGCGGCAGCGATTCGGGTGGACAGGGATGGTATGATTTGAGTCTGGCTGTTTCTCCATCTGATGCAAACACCTTGCTTATTGGTGGTGTAAATACCTGGCGTTCAGTCAATGGAGGAACATCATGGTCAATTGTAAATCATTGGTGGGGTGATGGTGTTCCTGCAGCGCATGCTGATAAACATTGTCTTTCATACAGAGTCGATGGAGATTTATTCGAATGCAATGATGGCGGCATTTATTTTTCAAATGATGACGGAACTACCTGGACCGATAAGACCAATAGCATGGTCATCAGTCAGATGTACAAACTGGGAGTTTCTGCAACAGTCGCTTCCGAAGTAATCACCGGATTGCAGGACAATGGTACTAAACTCCTTTCGGGTGGTGTTTGGTCTGATGTAAAAGGTGGTGATGGAATGGAATGTCTGATTGATTACTCCAATGTGAATATACAATATGGTACTTATGTAAACGGTCAAATTTCAAGAACCACAAATCATTGGAGCACTTCTACTGAAATTCAACCTGTTGCGGCTGGTGATGGCGCATGGGTTACACCTTACATTATCGACCCGAACGATCCCCAGACTCTTTATGCCGGATATGCAGATGTTTGGAAAACAACAAACAGAGGAGATAGCTGGACGAAGATATCAACCATGAATATCTCGTCTAATATACGTTCTATGGCAATAGCTTCATCCAATAATCAGGTAATCTATGTCGCAGCACCTTCAAATATTTGGAAAACAACTAATGGCGGTACTTCATGGACTGAAATAACGGGTTCATTACCAGTGGGTTCAGGAAGTATTACTAACATTTGCATACATGAAAATGATGCCAATACTTTATGGATCACATTGGGTGGGTTTAATACAAATACTGTTTACCAATCCACAAACGGCGGAACGACCTGGATCAATATTTCATCTGGTTTACCTGCAATACCAGCATATTGTATTGTTCAAAACACCCAATCTTCATCAATTAACCAGTTATACGCTGGAACTGAATTGGGGGTATATTTTAAAAATGGTGCAGACAACTGGGTTGCATTTAATACTGGCTTACCAAATGTACAGATAGGTGAACTTGAAATTTACTATGCTGTCAACCCTCAGGAAAGTAAGTTAAAAGCAGCCACTTACGGACGGGGTCTCTGGGAAACGGCGGTGCATTATTCAGCTGTACCCATGACCTATATTTCGGGAACAACAACACAAGCTAATGTGAGAACCGTCGCTCCTAATCAGACAAATCAGGAGATAATTGGAATTCAGATAGTTACCATTGGTAATTTATCCCCTTTGAGTGCAACATCATTTACTTTGAATACAAATGGATCAACCAGTCCGGTTACCGATATCACCAATGCCAAACTTTTTTTTACAGGAACAAACAGTACTTTCTCAGCAACATCACAGTTTGGTTCCACTTCATTTGCACCGGATGGAGTTTTTACAATTACAGGAAATCAAAACTTAAGCGAAGGCATTAATCACTTCTGGCTTACGTATGATGTTCCGTTAACCGCTGTGTTTAACAATTTTCTGGATGCACAATGCACTTCATTTACTGTTGCAACAGCAAAAACACCAACAATTACAAATCCGGCTGGAAGCAGACAAATTGCGATTAGTTATTGTGATGCCGGATCAAATATCTGTGATGAATATATCTCGAGTGTAAGTATCGGGACAATCAATAATTCTTCAGCCTGTTCCTCAGGAGGTTATGCGGATTATACTGCGATTTCAACTGACATTGGACAAGGGTCATCAATCCCGATTACAGTTACAAACGGAAGTCCTTATACAGGTGATCGATGTGGTATTTGGGTAGATTGGAACAACAATGGGGATTTTTCTGATGATGTGGCTATTGCCATCACAGGTAATCCGGGCGCAGGTCCTTATACAGCAAACATTGTTTGTCCTGATAATGCATTGTTAGGAACACGAACAATGAGGGTTAGAATTCATTATACTGATGAGGCAACTTCTCCATGTGGAAATGCCGAATATGGTGAAGTAGAAGACTATACACTGAATATTACACCATACTGCAATGCTGGTTCCTCTGTCTGTGATGAATATATTTCGAATATTAGTGTTGGAACAATTGATAATATTTCTACTTGTTCGACAGGTGGATATGCCGACTATACTGCAATCTCAACCGATATTGTGGAGGGATCATCAATGGCAATCACGATTTCTAATGGGAATGGTTGGGATGCTGATCATTGTGGCATTTGGGTTGATTGGAATAACAATTTTGATTTTACTGATGACCCGGCAATTACTGTAATCGGAAGTCCTGGCGGTGGGCCTTACTCAGCCAATATCACTTGTCCGGTTGAGGCTTTGGCTGGTCCGAAAAGAATGAGAATCAGAATTCATTACAATAATGAAGCAACTGCTCCTTGTGACTACACCGAATATGGTGAGGTAGAAGATTACACTATTAATGTAATTCCTGTTGGTCACCTCATAAGTGGAACTTTAGGTTACAATAATATCTACAGCACTGCAATTGACTCGATGTGGGTGCATTTGCGCTCAAATAATGTTATTATCGATTCAGTAATGACAGATTTGTCAGGCCATTATTCATTTCCGGATATTTTTAACGGTACCTATGCAATTACAGGTCGAACGCAAAAACCCTGGTCTGGCGTCAACGCCACCGATGCCCTGAAAATCCAGCGCCACTTTGCCGGGCTGGAAACCATTACAGAACCAATACGCTTACAGGCTGCTGATGTAAATAACAGCAATTCAGTCAACGGAACAGATGCCGTGCAGGTGAAACTTCGTTTTGCTGGCATGGATGCAACTTTCGAGCGTGGCGACTGGACTTATGCCAAACCGGTATTTGGTGGTAATAATATTATTATCAGCGGAAGTAACGTAACACAGGATTTTTATGGTTTGTGCGTGGGTGATGTAAACGGTTCCAACATCCCTGCTCCAGGGAACCGAATGGATAATAACAAAGTAAAAATCCTTATGAATGGAACAATTGAAGTCATTCCGGGTCAGGAATTTGATTTACCAATCAGGACAAAAGAATCCATTGCTGTGAATGCCATTTCATTGGTTATTCCATTTTCTTCAGACTTGCTTGAAGTAATTGATGTAAAAACTACAACAGGTAGTCCGATTTTTACCGCCCAACATGGTGAAATCCGTATCGCATGGTCAGAAGTGCAATCACTTGATTTGCAATACGGTGATACTTTAATTATACTGAAATTGAAAGCAACAGAAAAATTTGCAGGTGATCTGGCTGTCATTTTATTAGCAACCGATGAATCAGAACTGGCCGATGAAAGTGGTAATGTGATTCCTTTAACTGAATTGATTATTCCAACCATAAAATCGTACAATCTGACCGGAATGGATGATCAGCATCCGATTCTGACACAGTGTAACATTTTCCCAAACCCCGCGAATGATCTGGTCAATATTGAAGTGATAGTTTCAAAGAAAACCACACTCGATATTGAGATAACAGATATGCTTGGCAGGGTGAAAATCAGCAGGCAAATGGGTGAACTTTTGCCAGGAATGAACACTTTCCAACTGAATACTGTCGGACTTACAGGCGGGGCATACACTGTGAGGCTGATGTTGAGTGAGAACAACGGTAAAAGTATTTATTTGTATAAATTACTTATCGGCAAATGATTGTAAATGCAATTTCAAAATATTAATAAAATATTGAATCTGAAAATTAATTGGAACATCGTGAAAAATACTTTTAAAAAAGCTTTAATACTCATATCAACATGGTTTGTGTTATTGACCCAGACTGTATTTTGTCAAAACGCACCAGTTACAACCGCAGCATCCGTGACTATTTGCCCCAACGAAACAATCACTATTCCAATCACTGTAACTAATTTTTCTCAGATTACAGCCTTATCACTTCGGCTTGATTTTGATCCGACCTTATTGGCATATACTGGATTTGCTGATTTAAACAATCTGTTATCAGGTAGCATAGTCAATTTGGTTTCAGTTTCACCCAATTTAACAAAGATCCTGATTGTATGGTCAAATGTTAATCCATTATCGTTAGAAGATGGCAGCCTGCTCGTGAATTTGAATTTTAGTCATCTTTCGGGATCTCCAATCATAGCATTTAATAATAATGCCAATAGCGGTGGAGATTGTGAATATGCTGATGCCAATGGCAATTCCTTAAATGACTTACCAACAAACATTTATTACTTCGATGCTTCAGTAACCAATATAGGTGCGGCAGAAGCTGGAACAATTTCAGGAAATGCTTTGGTATGTCAGGGTCAGACAGATATTCCTTATTCAGTTGAAGAAATACCGAATGCTATCAGTTATCTTTGGATATATTCAGGTACAGGTGCAACAATCAATGGCACAACAAATAATATTTCAATCAGTTTTGCAACAAATGCCACTTCAGGAAATCTAACTGTTGTGGGAGCCAACTCATGCGGAAATGGCGTTATTTCTGATGATTTCCCCGTTGCCGTAAATGCTGTTCCCATCACAGACGCCGGTGACGATCAGTTAATCCCAAACGGAACCTCAACTAACCTAACAGGATCTGTATCTGGTGGCTCCGGTTCATATACCTGGCATTGGGAACCTGCTAACCTGCTTGTTGATCCGGATGTTCAAAATCCGGTTACAATAGAATTAGCAACATCGGTTTTATTCACTTTAACCGTATCAGATACCTATTTATGCAGTAGCAATGATGATGTTTTTATTAATGTAAGTGGTCCGCTCACATTGATTGCGACAGCTACTCCCGAATCTGTTTGTGCTGGAGAAATGGTGCAATTGATGGCTCTGGCCGGCGGTGGTTCAGGAAATTATACATTTTCCTGGTCATCTGATCCAACCGGTTTTTATTCAAATCTACAAAATCCTATCGTTTATCCAACCGTGAATACTATCTTTAATGCATTAGTAAATGATGGATTCACATCTTTAAATGAGGATGTTTCTGTAAATGTAAATCCATTGCCGGTCGCCCCGGAAATGCCATCAGGACCAGATTCTGTTGACCTGAAAGAAATTGTAAGCAGTGAATATATCATTTCAACATTGCAATATGCTGATAGTTATTTCTGGGAATTAATGCCCGAAACCGCCGGAGAAATATCTGGCTCTGATACAACAGGAACGATTGTTTGGAATCCGGGCTTCTTAGGTTATGCAACTATAAAAGCCTTATCAGTCAACGCATGTGGTCAATCAGAATTTTCAATTGAAAAGCTGACTTTTGTTGATAATACGGTTGGCATCAGTGAATCAGAAAATCCTTTTTTGGAGATTTTCCCAAATCCAAATGATGGAATTTTCCTTATCAATTCATCAAAACCTATTGAAAAGGTCATCATGTTTGATATTGTTGGAAAGATCTGTGCTGAAATTGATCATCCAAATGTTAATTACCGTTTTGACAATAATTTAAAACAAGGCATTTACTTTGTTCATGTTTACATGGATGGAATTGATTTTATAAGAAAAATGATTGTTCATAAAACAGGATAGGAAATGAATGTTAACTGAAATACACTTTAAAAGTTTCTTATGTCTAAATCAGAGGAGATAAAGACTACTGCCAGCATAGTTCATCCCTTAAAAAACATTTCATTCAAGGTCGCTTTGGAGGCAAGGATGACGCATCTTTACTCAAGTTATAATTATTGTTTGCCTGCATTACATATTGCATTGACTTTTTCATTCAGCATCAAAATGATACTACTCAAAAAGCAGAAAATATATTTGATTTAATAATATAACTGAGTTACTTTTGTTTCACTAAGACATCAGGACAGATCTTAAAACCATATTTCAATCAAAAATATCAAAAAAAATATCATAGAAACTATTGATTATGTTTGTTTTAGGTCGTATTTTTTTTGTAAGTATCAGCAGCATCAAAACAAATTAACCGCCATGAAAAAAATAATTATTTATCTCACTTTTCTCACAATTATTGCCATAAGCTGTAAAAAAGAAAACAATACCGTTATTGTTGAGCAAAAACCTGATTTGTATGAAAGCAATCTGGCATTTATTAACTCAGATTGGACTTTTAACGCAACAGGCGATTCTGTTAAAGACCAGATTATCGGCTTATGGTTATCTGAAAAAGTCAGTTACAATGGAACTCTTTGTAATGATTGTGACAGTCTGTTTACCTGGGTCATTGAATCAACCGGGAGAATGATTAAAAGAAATAATGACTGGGGCGACAATGAAACATTGTATGGAGACTGGAGAACTGATACAACAGAAGAATTTGTTTTATTTAGTTATAAGATGTACGATAATGGTGGAACTTTGAATAATTATATAATAATGACTGATACAATTAGTTTTGAATATGTAAATCAAAGTAATTTGCTGACAAGTCAAATTATTAATAATCAGCCGACTACACAAATAAGCATTGAATTCAACAAGCTGAAGTAGGAAACAAGTCTGTGTGTACTTACGCAACCCCCATTATAACTGCTTTGCAATGGCAGAGCGGTTTATTGGACAGGAAATATGGGAAGCCACGAATACAGATTTTTATTATTGGGCCAGAAAAACCGACTATAGCAGTGCTGTAACTGATTTTCTGATCGAAAAACAGGGTAAAGTGATCCCGCTTGTAGTCATAAGTGGAAAGTCGGTTAGTTTGAAAAGCTTGCATCTTTTGCTGGAAACGTATAAAAATGTGGAGAATGCTTTCGCGTTTTCCAATGCTGTTTTTGGTCAGATTTCTGAGCAAAAGATTACGTTTTTACCATTATATTATGCAACTTCTGCAGTCACATCAGGTTAGACTGAGTTAAAAGTCAATCATCAGTATTGCTGAGATCTTTTGGAATGGTATAGTTTTTTTGGATTCGCCCTGGTTGATTCTAAGACCGAATATTCATAAAAACGTGAACGCTGATCCGATTACAAAAAATAGCTGTAAAGTAAAGCATAACAATCTTTTTTTATATTTACCCAGTTAATCAGATGTATGAGGACACCAGTTATCACATAACTACCATTTAAACAATAACTTAATCTTTTAAACAAGATATTGAATCAAAACAAAGTGAATGAGAAAACTTCAGGCAACTTATATGTTTATATGGTTCAGTATGCTGTTCGTATTCCTTGTTGCCTGCAATCAACAACCTGAGCCGTTATCTCAGAAAAAATTCACCCACAAAGATTCCATACAGGCGCCGGTGGTTATAAATACAGGCGATCCGGCAGTGGAGTCCCTGAGCCACCATTCATCTCCTGAGATAATTAATTTATCAGGGAAACCGTCTCCTGTAAAGCGCCATGCAGATTTTTTTATAACCATGCAGAACTTCAATACCGATCATGGTTTGGCTTTGAGCAGTATTCTCTGTAGTTTTAAAGACAAGGCCGGAAATCTGTGGTTCGGCACGTCCGGCAACGGAGTTAGCAGGTTCGATGGAAAAACTTTTACGAATTTCAGCTCAGCAAATGGCTTGGCGCACAATCTGATAAACTCCATTACTGAAGACAGCCACGGTAATATTTGGTTTGGTACGTATGGCGGAATAAGCAAATATGATGGGTTTTCGTTCAAAAACTTCACGACAGCAAATGGGCTCCCCAATAATAATGTCAATAAATTGCTCGAAGACAGGCAGGGTAATATCTGGGTTACAACGATAAACAGGCTTTGCAGGTTTTTGCCATCAAATAACGATACAACAACGCAACGGTTTATTCAATACAATGAAAAACATGGTTTTAAAGGAACAAATACTTCAGCAATAATCGAAGATAGAAATGGTAACATTTGGGTTTCTTCTGATCGTGGTGTTATGAAATATGATGTGTCAGCGGATTCAATCGGAAAAGTCTCTTTTTCTGATTATTCAAAGGCAATCGGTTTAGAAAGCGCTTCCGCCAGCTGTATAGTTGAAGACCGCGATGGATTGATTTGGTTTGGAACCGACCAGGGGGTGTTCCGGTTTGACCCTGTTACAGCAGGTTCCGGTAATAGTGCTTTTATAAAATATACTACTGATGACGGGCTTGTGAGCAATAAAATCACTTCCGTTCTTGAAGACAGCGAGGGGATGATCTGGTTTGGTTCGAAGGCAGGTGTATCAGCATTCCGAAAAGATGATGCTTCATTCTTTAATTTAACATCCAAACAGGGATTGGTTAACAATAGCGTCATCTGTATTACCGAAGATGATGCCGGAAGCATCTGGTTTGGTACAATCGGTGGTGGATTAAGTCGGTTTGAGGGAATTAATACGTTAGAATACACTCAAAACCAGGGACTCATAGGTAAGGCTGCTTTTTCAATGGCTGAAGATCCTGATGGCAATCTTTGGTTTGGAGTTCAGGAAAATGGTATTACAAAACTGGAGTTCGACAGGCTC
>CAJBPB010000357.1 GCA_903957365.1 uncultured Bacteroidota bacterium | reverse complement strand
ATAGATGATTATTTAAACAAAGTGGATGCTGTAAAGAATTACACACTTGAACTTATCAGAAAATAACATGAAACCCACATGAATTGCCTGCGCAAACACGTATGAAATTAATTTTCAAACATGTGGGTTCCATCAGACCTTTAAAATTAAAATTATTTACTGATGAAATATTCCGCATAAAAATCAATCCTCGATAATTTATGGATTCGAAATGAGAATATTTGTTATATTTGAAAACATTAACAGGATTTGGATGGTTATATAAAGTCTAAAAATTCGTTCTTCAGGTATGGACCTCATGCAATGCATTACAAATTTAAACAAAAAGGTCTAATTCTTACATAGAATGCAATGAATAAGAGGTTTTGACAAAATGATTTTAATTCCGATGATTGATTTGCTTTTTTCAATGACATTATAAACCATATATTAATAATCAAAAACTTAAAAAATGAAAAAAATAATTTATAATTATAAATCCATTTCCAAGCCAATGCAAATATCCATTGGGATAATGATTGTTTTTACGATTATTGTTTTAGCGAAAAGTGGATATCTCATTGGCGTTTGGTTAAAGACAATACTATAGCTTGACTTTGTGATTATTTGAAATGCCCGGTTGGCGCGAATTTGTAATTCGTGCCCAGTTTGAACGAAATCCTAATCCTTAACTTTTGTTATTGTAATTGGTTTGGGGTTTTTCTGTTTATCACCATGGTAGGTTTAAGTGAGTAACAGAATCCCAGAGCAAAAATGCACCGCCCAATCAGGTTTTATACCCCATATATTCTGAACCGATTCATGTTCTGTATGATTCAATTATTAAACAACATAACCCATTCATCATCGTGTCTGAACCTTATGATAATCCATCCGAGCCTTCTGTCATTTAGCAGGCAAAAAAAGACGATGAAATGCATAATCTAAAAAATCCTTATCTTTGGATTTATGATTACTAAAAATGACATATTAAATAAGTTGAAAGACTTAAAACCAGTTCTGTATAAAGAATATTCAGTTAAGCAGATTGGTTTATTTGGTTCATTTTCTGATGATTCAAACACAGAGGATAGTGATATAGATTTGCTGGTAGAATTCGAAAAACCTATTGGATGGAAATACTTTTCACTCGAAATATATCTGGAGAATATTTTTGGACGAAAAATTGATTTAGTAACTAAAAACGCATTAAAGGAACAAATCAAGGAAAGAATTTTAAAACAAGTAAATTACGTTTAGCATGAAAAAGGAAGAACGTTCATAAAAATGTTCCTTGATGATATCCAAACTGCCATGAGCCGGATTGCAGAATATATTGAGGGGTATGATTTTGAACATTTTAAAAAGGATTATAAGACAGTTGATGCGGTAATCAGAAATTTTGAAATTATTGGAGAAGCGTCAAAAAAACTAGACGAAAAAATAAAGAAAAAGTATCCTGATGTTCCCTGGAAAGAAATGTACTATTTGAGAAATAGAGTTTCACATGAATATTTTGGCGTTGATTATAAAGTAATTTGGGATGTTGCAATAAATTATTTACCTGAGAATAAAATCCAGATTGACCAGATAATTAGCAATGAATCATAAATCACTACGGCACTATAAACAAGACTTCATGCGTTCGTCACAACTCAGCACTGACATGCTGACAGAGGACAGACTAAAATGCCTTGGTTGATCAAAATGCCAACGTTTTTAAATGAGATTGCAAAGCCTTCCCAAAAATCAAATCGTCCGGTCAGGCTTCCATATAATACAATAATTCCTCTACCTTTGCCAACTATCTCAACAAGACCTGATTTATTGAATCTTGTTGAAAATTAAACAAGACATACTGTGTATGAATGAATTAGACAAACATTTCTCCTATTTTCGTGAACGTACCATCGGTAATGACGTGCATTTCAACGGACCAAACGGCCAAGTAAAAATGCTGTATGCTGATTGGGTTGCCAGCGGAAGGTTATACGAACCGATTGAGAAAAAGATCGCCGGCCAGTTTGGACCTTATGTTGGAAACACCCATACTGAGACAAGCGAAACAGGAACAATGATGACCAATGCCTACCATTGTGCCCAGAAACTAATCAAAAATCATGTAAATGCCGGTCCGGATGATATCATTATCACAGCCGGTTCAGGGATGACAACTGTCATCAACAAGATGCACCGTATCATGGGTATCAAAGGAAGCAGCCAGGCCGGACATCGTGTATACGTGAATGAATATGAAAAACCAGTTGTTTTCCTGAGCCATATGGAACATCATTCAAACCACACAAGCTGGTTCGAAACCAATGTGGATGTTGTTGTGCTTCAGCCAGATAATGATTTATTGGTCGATTTGAACGAGTTGCGTGTTCAGTTGGAGAAATATAAAAACCGAGCTTTTAAAATTGGTTCTTTTACTGCCTGTTCCAACGTAACCGGCATTGAAACACCTTACCATGAAATGGCAAAAATCATGCATGAGCATGGTGGCGTTTGTTTTATCGATTTCGCCTGCTCAGCGCCTTATGTCGATATAGATATGCATCCTGCAGATGACGATATGAAAAAACTGGATGCGATCTTCTTTAGCCCACACAAATTTTTAGGAGGTCCTGGCAGTTCAGGCGTTATGATTTTTGACAGGTCACTTTACAATAGCCCGAGTCCCGATAACCCGGGAGGAGGAACAGTTGACTGGACAAACCGGTGGGGAGAATACAAATACATTGACGATATTGAAATAAGAGAAGACGGTGGAACACCAGGATTTATTCAGGCGATCCGTATCGCCCTTTCAATTGAAGTTAAGAATCTGATGCGCACTGATCTCATTCGCAAACGTGAGCATGAACTGGTAGCAAAAGCGTTTGAATCATTTCGCAAAATCCCCGGATTGCATATCCTCGCCGACAATATTGAAAGCCGTCTGGGCGTGTTTTCAATCTATTTCAATGGAATACACTTCAATCTTGTAGCCAAACTACTCAACGACAGATTCGGTATTCAGGTTCGTGGTGGTTGCGCGTGTGCCGGAACATACGGACATTTTTTGTTAGATGTAAGTCATGATAAATCACGTGAAATAACTGATCTGATTAACCATGGGGATCTTTCACAAAAACCGGGATGGATCCGCATTTCTTTGCATCCGACAATGACTGACGAAGAACTTGACCTGATTTCACATGCTTTATGTGAGATTTCTAAAAATCATAAAACCTGGGGTGAAGATTATATTTACAACAAAGGAACCAATGAATTCAGACACAAAAACGAACCTGAAGATAAAACGGAATTGATAAAACATTGGTTTCATTTTGAGCAAACTTCCTGATTCCAGCAATTCGCTTTAAACGATTGATGTAGTATCTGATTTGAAAAAGCAGGAAAATATCAGGGAAATCAAAATTATATCGCGGTTGCTATTCGTAAATTAATTGGTTTAAATTGAAAACATTCAAATCTGAATCTGTATTAATAGAAGCAAAACACTATATACTTCTATCAGGTTTTAGAAAAAAAACTTCCTCTTAAAAGTCCCGATATCAAAATTCAACCTCAAAACGGCATCTTTTCAGGAAAAATACGCCAGACAGCGTAAAACAGAATAAACGCCATAATTCCTCCTGCAATAAAAATAACCGCGATGGGTTTCTTCTTTTTCACCCAGAACCATATCCCCAGTCCAAGAAATACCAATCCAAAAAACGGAAGTTGTAATATCATATTTTCTATTATGAATTTAATAAATGATAGATTGCAGGTTCAATAACGATCTGTACACTCAACACAGTCTCTAATCAACACGGTTGACTTTTTCGACACCCTGCACCTTACTTAATTTATGCATCAGCTGATCCAGATGATCCGTATCTTTTATCTGAACAACAATCTTACCATCAAAATGCCCGTCCCTGGAATCAAACGAAATTGACCGCATATTTACCTTCAGATCACCGGATATCACCTTTGTAATTTCTCCGACCAGTCCAAGAACATCACGACCGCTTAATTTGATAGTCGATTGAAACACGGTTGCATCTTTCGATTCTTTCCATTTAACAGGAAGTAGCCGGTAATTATAACGCTCCCGCAGGCGTGCGGCATTCGGACAACTCAGGCGGTGAATTGTGATACCGGTACTGATGGTTACAAATCCAAAAACAGAGTCACCGGGAATGGGATTGCAGCATTTTGAAAGCTTGTAATTCATATTTGTAATACCCTTTTCAATGATCAGGAAATCATCAGATGAATAGGTATTAAAGTTCTTAAATTCAATTGATTCTTCTGTTTTAAAGGTTCTTGTACTCCCCTTTTCCTCCTCATTCAATGAAATAAGAAATTTCTTCAATTCAATCATATCGATCTTTTCCGTGGCGATCATATGGTAAAATTCCATCGCATTGGGCGTTTTATAATGCTTTACCAATTGATTGAAGGTATCATCATTAAGAATGATTTTCCAGTTTTTCGCTTTACGCAGAAGCACAGCCTTTCCAAACTCCGCCTCCTTCGATTCCAGCTCTTTAAGGTAACGCTTGATTTTACTCTTCGCCCGTTCAGTGATAACAAATGCCAGCCAATCGCGCTTTGGAGCCTGTTTTTTATTGGTTATAACTTCAACTTTATCACCATTATGCAACAGATGACGAATAGGAACAATCTTATTGTTTACACGCGCACCATTACAGGTATCTCCAACCTTTGTATGCACTTCATAGGCAAAATCGAGCACAGTGGATCCTCTGGGAAGCTGTTTAAGATCACCGTCCGGGGTGAAAATAAAAATCTTATCTGAAACAGGCTGCCCGACACCCTGGTTATTCACATCAAAGTTTATCTGCTCCGGATTCTCCAGAATATCGCGTACCTGATTGAGCCAGTCGTCGGTATCACGTTTTCTTACTCCATCCTTATATTGCCAATGCGCTGCCTGACCTTTTTCTGCAACTTCGTCCATACGTTCAGAACGTATCTGCACTTCAACCCATTTATCTTCCGTGGCTTTCACTGTGGTGTGCAGCGATTCATAACCTGATGCCTTGGGTGTTGTAATCCAGTCGCGCAGTCGTTTGGGATTAGGAGCATAAAGGTCTGTCACAATGGAATATGCCCTCCAGCAATCTTCCTTCTCTTTTTTCTGATGACTCTTCGAGATGATACGAATGGCAAACAGGTCATAAACCTGCTCAAATTCAACATTCTGGGTACGCATCTTCGTATAAATCGAAGGAATGGATTTTGTACGCCATTTGATTGTGCAATCCAGACCATTTGCAATCAGTTCGCGTTGAATGGGTTGAATGAAATCCTGCATAAAAACTTCCTGCTTCGATTTACTTGCAGCAATTTTATCGCTGATACTTTGATAGATACCAGGATTCTCATGCTTCATCACCCTTTCTTCAAATTCGGCTTTAATCTTGTAAAGACCAAGCCGATGCACAATCGGAATATAGAGATATTTCACCTCATGAACGAAATTTACCAGAACATCCGGTTCATAATCAGCCGGATTACGCAGATCATACAAACGGTGTGCGATTTTGAGGAGAATCACCCGGATATCATCAATCAGTGTCAGAAATAGTTTCCGGAAGTTATCTGACTGAAACGAGATCCTTTCGGTTCTCATTTCCGAAACCTTATTGAATCCGCTGATTATTACGCCAACATTCTCCCCAAACTCAGTCCGGACATCCTCGACTGTAAATTCGGTAGTAGTATTCAGTCCATGTAAAATTGCAGCCAGTGCCGTAGAGGTTCGTAAACCAATCTCATTTACAGAAATCTCAGCAATTTCGATAAGATGCAGCAGATAAGGTTTACCCGAATGCATTCGTTTTCCATTATACAAACGCAAAGCCAGGTCATGTGCTGACCGGACTTTCTGAATTTCATGTTCTGTTGCAATCTCCCGCAGACCTTCGATGAGGCGTGCAAGCGCATCCTGAATCACAATAAGTTCGTCCGAAGAGTACATGTCAGTTTTTTTGGTCTGATTTATTACAATTTTTTATCAGGTCCGGTAAATACTTTCCGGTGCAACGCATGCACCTTCCAAGTTACCGGACCTGAGGTACAATTCATTTATTTAAAATGAATTTGTTTATGGCTATTTTTTAGGACCCTTCTCAGTTTCTGGTGGTGTTTTATGATCTAAATCAGCGATTGAATCCCTCATTTTGGTATCAGCCTGAATATTCTGGAACTTATAATAATCCATGATTCCAAGGTTGCCATTTTTAAAAGCTTCAGCAATAGCAATAGGAATAAGTGCTTCGGCCTGAATTACGTTGGCGCGGGCTTCAACCTGTCTGGCGCGCATTTCCTGTTCAAGAGCAACAGCCATGGCACGTCGTTCTTCTGCTTTGGCCTGTGCTATGTTTTTATCGGCATTGGCCTGATCCATCTGTAAAACTGCACCAATATTTTTCCCGATATCGATATCGGCGATGTCGATCGACAAAATCTCAAATGCTGTTCCTGAATCCAATCCTTTTTTAAGTACTACCTTTGAAATTGAATCAGGATTTTCCAGTACTGATTTATGAGAATCGGCTGAACCTATTGATGAAACGATACCTTCACCAACACGGGCCAGAACGGTTTCTTCGCCTGCCCCACCAACCAGCTGTTTAATATTGGCCCGCACGGTAACCCTTGCCACAGCAATCAACTGAATACCATCTTTTGCGACTGCCGCAACGCGTTTTGTATCAATAACCTTTGGATTTACAGACATCTGAACGGCCTGAAACACATCACGACCAGCAAGGTCAATCGCTGTTGCTGTTTTAAAATTCAGTTCAATATTGGCTTTATCAGCAGAAATCAATGCGTTAATTACTTGCTGAACCCTTCCGCCAGCCAGGTAATGGGCTTCCAGCTGATCCCGTTCGAGAACGATTCCTGCTTTTGTAGCAGCAATCATACTGTTTACAATAATTGAGGGTGGTACTTTTCGCCAACGCATGAGTATTAGCTGTAAAAGTGATACATTGACCCCTGAAACCAGGGCTGTGAACCACAACCCGACAGGAATAAAGTAGAACATGAACCAGATCAGAAAAATGGCTCCAAAACCAATTCCAATGATAACATACATTTCAGGCATAGCTTTACGTTTTTAGTTTAATGAATATTTTACTTTGTTCAATCTTAATGACTTCAATTTCAGTATCTTCATTGATGAATTCAGAATAGGAGGTTACCTCATAAAAACGGTCATTGATCAGGGCTTTACCCATTGGCGCACATCTTGAAATGGTTTTACCAATGTCCCCGACAATCACTTCGTCTTCTTCAATTGTATTCACCCGACTGTCGATATTGGTTTTTAACATGGCCCGGTCCCAGGTCTTCGCACGCAATGCTAAAATAAGTGCACCTACATTAACAACCATAGTGGCAGCAAGCATCAGATGACCAGCTGTATTTCCTTCACGGGTATAGGTTAAAAATACACCGATTACCATCAGCGCAAAACCCAATATACCAGCCAATCCACCTCCCGGAATCACCAATATTTCAAGTAATACCATGATCAGGCCGATTCCAATGAGTATAAGAATGACAGTCCACATAATTTTTATTCTATTTCAACAGTTAAATTTCTGTTGCTAAGGTTTCTGAAATAAGGCAACAACTCCTTTTTACTTCCTGATTTTACAGCACATTTTCCTTTGTAATGCACAATAAACGCACAGGTTTCAGCCTGTTCAGGCGAATGTTTACAAACATCAACCAGCGATTCAATCACAAAATCAAAAGTGTTAACATCATCATTCAAAAGAATAAGTTGCTTTGCGTCTTCGGTTATACCGTCGGTGAAGGTTGAAGACATTTCCTTCTCTTTTACCATAGTTAATCGCTAATATTTATTAAGTAAAAGTAATAAATTTATTCACCTTTGGGAAACCTTTGGTTCTAAAATTAATAGAATTTATGAATATCCTTTATAACAAACT
>CAJBPB010000356.1 GCA_903957365.1 uncultured Bacteroidota bacterium | reverse complement strand
TGCCACTAAAAGTCTTGAAAGGGCATTTCAATGGCAATTTCAAATCAGGATTGGCACGAAAAATTCTGGTTGTTATTCAATTTACCATTTCTATCATATTAATTATAAGTACATTAACCGCATTCGATCAACTTCATTTTCTGCGTAACGCGAATCTTGGATTCAACAAAGATGCCGTTGTTTTTATCCAGGTAACCAGAAACCCTATTATTCAGCGGTACGAGAGTTTCAAAAATGAACTCCTTGCCAATCCTGATATCGCAGCAGTTACCTGTGTTGATGATATTTTTGGCGTGGCGCACAACACGCATGAATTTAGGCCCGAAGGTGTCCCGGAAAATAAGTGGCAGTTTTATCCTGCTTTGGTGGTGGATGAAGATTTCATAAAAACATTTGAAATTCAAATAGTTGCAGGAAGAGATTATGATCGCAACAACAAAACCGATGCTGCCAGTGGCATGCTGATCAACGAAGCCATGGTGAAATATATGGGTTGGGGTTCCAACGAAAATGCGCTTGGCAAAAGATTCAAGTCTCTCAGTGGTGATGAACGCATCATCGGTGTTTTCAAAGATTTCAATGCTACCTCGTTACACACGGCAGCATCTCCTTTTGTTTTGAATATTAAAGAAGACAATCGTGATAAGTTTTTCTTCCTGAAATTTGTTGCTGTCAGACTTTCAGGAGATAATTTTCCGGAATCTCTAGCTTTCATCGAAAAAACCTTTACTCAATATGCGCCCGGCCGACCCTTTGAATATAGTTTTCTGTCGGATGAACTGAATAAACAATATATTGAGGAGACGCGGCTGAGCCGTTTTTCACTGGGATTGACAGTATTAATTATTTTCGTCGCCAGCCTTGGCCTTTTTGGACTGGTTTCTTATATGATTGCGCAGCGTAACCGCGAAATATGTATACGGATGACTGTTGGTGCAGGCCTGAAGGAAATGTTTGTTCTTTTTTCGAAGGAATATTTATGGTTAATCACGCTTTCAAATCTTATTGCCTGGCCGGTTTCCTGGCTGATGTTACATCGCTGGCTCGAGAATTTTGCCTACCATATCAATCTGAGTATCTTTTATTTTATTGCAGCTGCCTTTGTATCGGTATTATTGACTTTATCAATCATTCTTTGGCGCACAACCTCAGCCATCCGGTCGAATCCGTTAAAAGCTTTGCGATGGGAATAAATCAACCCAGATGTTATCTCACCTTTTGACTGAAACTTTTCTAAATCTGGTTTGTTTATCATTGGAATTCAGCACAATTAATTCAAATGACACGAAAAGATTTTGTTAAAAATTTGACTCTCACAACATTAACTATGACAACTTTGAAACTTTCCGCATTGGAGAAACTCACTGATGGTTTGGAAGATACTTCCAGAATGCCTGCTTTATTTGTGGGACATGGCAATCCGATGAACGCGATAGAAGAAAATAAATTTGTTGCGGGATGGAGAAAAATGATCGAATCGATCGAAAGACCGAAATCAATATTATGTATATCAGCACATTGGGAAACAAAAGGAACCTTTGTTACAGCCATGAACAAACCCAAAACCATCCATGACTTTGGCGGATTTCCACAGAAACTATTTGACGTTCAATACAATGCACCTGGCGACCCGGCCCTGGCTGATCTCACAAAAAAAACTGTTATTCAGTTGGATGTGCAGCTGGATTACGATTGGGGATTGGATCATGGATGCTGGTCGGTGATCAGACAAATGTTTCCGGAGGCCGATATACCTGTCGTTCAGTTGAGTATCGATTATACAAAACCATTTCATTTTCATCTAGAACTGGCGAAAGAACTGGCTGCATTGCGCAGAAAGGGAGTTTTGATCATCGGCAGCGGTAATATGGTGCATAACCTACGCAAAGTGGACTGGGAGAATCCTGATTCGGGCTACGACTGGGCCATTGAGGCCAATGAGGGTTTCAAAAAGATGATCCTGAATGAAGAATTTGAAAAACTCAGCAAACTGAATGAGTTATCTTCTGCCTTTCAATTGGCGGTTCCGACACCAGACCATTATATTCCGCTGCTCTATACTTTAGGACTGAAGGAAAAAAATGAAGAACCTGTATTTTACAATGATGCTGTTGTAATGGGTTCGCTATCGATGACATCATTGAAAATAGCATAGATAAACATTTATCGGGATCTAATTTAACTCACAAATTCGCTGAAAATGACGACCAGAAACTATTTCGCCTTGTTACGTGGTATCAATGTCGGAGGTAGAAACATGATTCCGATGGCTGATTTAAAAAAGCTGTTTGAGGAAAATGGGTTTACAAACGTTTCAACATATCTGCAAAGTGGTAATGTGGTTTTTCAGTCAGATTTTTCAAACGGAAAGGAAATTGAAATCCTTCTGAAACAATCTATCCATGAGGTTTTTAAGTTGCAGTTAGATGTGATTGTGAAACCCGCTGATGTATTAACGGAACTTATCCTTCACAATCCGTTTAAAGAACAAATCAAACTTGAAGGTGATAAAACCGGTGTGGCGTTTTTATCAGACATTCCAACCATGGCATCCTTTGAAAAACTTCAGCAATTTGATCGTCTTTCTGATGAATATGAGATTTTTCAGGATTATGTTTACGTATACTGTCCGAATGGATTTGGTCGCGCCAGAATCACAAATGCAGTTTTGGAATCTAAACTGAAAGTAAGATCGACCATTCGTAACTGGAAAACAATTCAGGCTTTGCAGAATATTTGTTCGCGATAGTCATCCCCGCTCCGGATCACATAAAAATCAAGGCTTCCACAATTTCCAATAAAAAAAATAGTAAGTCTTAAAATATGCCATCAGTCAGTTAATCATTGAATTAAGATTCAATATTTCTTTGTCAAATGAAAGTGTTAAAATTTTAACCACCGAGAATCGCAAAGATTATAGCAGAGAACCGCAGAGTTTAATTTCCGGGCGATTCAGTAAGCCTGCCCGACTAAACCGTAAAGAAATAAGATTAATAATGGCTTTGCACAACTCTGCCTCTCCTTAGCGCACTTGCATTTTAACATTTAAGAATGTATTAACACTATCGGTTTCAACAAAACTGTATTTTTGTAGCCGATATGAAGCATTCAAATATATTTGTAAGATTGGTTTCAATGTTCCTGACGGTGGTTATTTTCGTCAGTTCGATTGGTCTTACCGTGAACGCTCACTATTGCTCCACAACAAAAACCCTCTTTAAATCGATATTTACTTCTGAAATCAGTTGCCAGCATGAAGTGAATGATGACAAGGCCTGTTGTAAGATTAATTTACAAAACAACCACAGAAATTCATGTTGTAACCAAGAAATCGCCACAGCTGAAAAACATGACTGTTGCAGCGACTTTTCTCAATATTATAAGATAAGTCTGGATGTTGAGTTTTTGAATAACAAACCCCAGCTCATCCAATATATAGCTTTGATTGTCAAATCGATAAGCATTGTTCAAGTTGAAGACAATCAGTCAAACGGTTTATTTTCCGATTTACCGGATGATTTTCCGGTCTTTCCTTCCGGGAAAGCACTTCTTACCTCCATTCATCAGCTGAAGATTGATTTGCACTGTTGATAATTATCCAGTCGCTGACTGTAAATTATTGATTATTAAGTGTATTAAATCAAATCTTTATTATGATAAAATTCAGATATATAATTTTATTGATTGTACCTATCCTGTTTTCGTCGCAGCTTAAATCACAGGCGATACGGGGTACGGTTTATGAATATGGTGAACCTAAACCCACACCACTTCCCGGGGTGAACATTTACTGGTCAGGTACCCAACTTGGAACCGTTTCGGATGAGGATGGACAGTTTAGTCTGGCAGCTCCGGAAGATGCCCATATGCTGATATTCAGTTTCATCGGTTACGGCAATGATACATTGCATGTTCATGGCGATGAAGGAAGAATAAAACATATTATGAATCAGATACTTACATTGGGAGAGGTAGAGGTTTCGACTAGATCCAAAACGGCTTATGTTTCGCGTATGAGCGCGGTAAATACAACAAATATAACCTCTGGCGAACTTACCAAAGCCGCTTGTTGTAACTTATCGGAGAGTTTTGAAACAAGCGCAAGTGTTGATGTTTCATACAGTGATGCTGTGACAGGCGCCAAGCAGATTGAAATGCTCGGATTGTCGGGAATCTACACGCAGATGATGGCCGAAAACATGCCCAATCTCCGTGGTCTGGCCACTTCTTTTGGTTTAAGCTATGTCCCGGGAAGCTGGATGGAATCGATACAGGTTTCCAAAGGTGCTTCTTCAGTTATTAATGGTTATGAATCAATCAGCGGACAAATCAATGTCGAATACAAGAAACCTTCAACAAGTGAGCGTTTCTTCTTGAATTTGTTTCAAAACCAGATGGGACGTTCTGAATTGAATTTCAACACAAAAATTCCTGTAAACAAAAGCCTGAATACCATGCTGTTGGGCCATGTGAGCCACAATAATTCAACCCACGATGGCAACCATGATGGATTTATGGATGATCCTGTTTATACGCAATACAATCTTTTTAACCGCTGGGATTACAAGAACAAGCGTTTTGATGCGCAGTTTGGCATCAAAGCGATGAAAGAAAACAGAAATGGCGGACAACTATCCTTTGATAAGGACAAACCTCGCGACACTTCCAATGGTTATGGGGTTAAACTGGCAACCGATCGCTATGAAGCATTCCTGAAAACCGGTTATATTTTTCACAAACCGGCTACGAGTCTTGGCATTCAGCAGCAGTTTGTTTATCATCATCTTAATTCATTTTTTGGATTACAGGATTACAAAGCCGAACAGTATTCCTATTATGGAAATGCTCTTTTTCAGTCATTTATCGGTAACACAAAACATACTTATACTACGGGTTTCAGTTTCATTTATGACAAATTCAATGAGCAACTGAACGACAGTGTGTTTAACCGGACCGAAAAAGTGCCTGGTGTGTTTTATCAATATACATACAGCGACGGACATAAAATGAATCTGATTGCCGGATTGCGTGCCGATTACCATTCCATTTTCGGTTTGTTTTTCACTCCCAGAATCCATCTGAGATACAGTTTTACAGAGAGCTTTATTTTACGACTGTCAGCCGGAAAAGGCGCCCGGTCAACCAATGTACTTGCCGAAAACACCTCGTTGCTGGCATCTTCCAGAAGAATTGTCTACCGGCAAACACCTCAGATGGAAGACGCGTGGAACTATGGTGTCAATCTGAGTAAACATTTTGAATTGAATAACAGGGAGTTAACAGTAAATCTTGATCTTTACAGAACCGAATTCATCAATCAGGTGATCGTTGACCGTGATTCAGATATTAACCAGATTTCTATATATAATCTTGATGGGGAATCATATTCGAACAGCGCGCAGATTGAAGCCAATTATGAGATCATCAAAGGACTGGATGTTACTGCTGCCTTTCGGTACAATGATGTGAAAATGACTTTTGAAAATGCTTTACTCGAAAAACCTTTGGTAAATAAATACAAGAGTCTGATCAATCTGTCGTATGTAACCAATCTGAAAAAATGGCAATTCGATTTCACTTCCCAGTTTAACGGACAGACACGGTTACCCTCAACGATTTCAAATCCTGAACCTTACCGCCGTGAAGAAACATCACCAGCCTACACCATTCTGAATGCGCAGGTTACCAAGTATTTCAAAAAGTGGAATGTATATCTTGGTGGTGAAAATCTGACAAACTTCAAACAGCATCATCCCATTATCGCTGCAGAGGAGCCGTTTAGTAATTATTTTGATTCGTCAATGATCTGGGGACCTATCAGCGGGATTAAAATTTATGCGGGACTAAGATTTACTGTTGAGTAATTCCCCTTTAACGGAGTAGAAAGTAGAAAGTTTAAAGTATAAAGTTTAAAGTGGTTTTTACAAGTTAAAAATATATTTCCATTGATAAAATTGATAAGCGGGCATACTTTCTACTTTCAACTTTGAACTTTAAACTAAAATCGTAATTTTGAAATCACAAATACCTATAAAATGAAGACATACAGTATATTAATCAGCATATTATTTATGGCGATGATTCTTGGGCCGATTGCAATGCAAGCCCAGGACAAGGACAGTAAAACTGAAACGGTTGATATTAAAACCTCAGCCATCTGCGATATGTGTAAGGAACGACTCGAAAAAAATATGGCGTTCGAGAAAGGTGTGACCGCTGTTTCACTCAACGATGAAACAAAAATCCTGACCCTTACATTCAAAAAAGGCAAGACAGACAAAGAAAAGCTGAAGAAAGCCATCTCGAAAATCGGTTATGATGCAGATGATATCCCAGCTGATCAAAAAGCCTACGACCGCCTGCCTTCCTGTTGCAAAAAGGATGTTGCGCCGCATTGAGGTAATATATTTTTGGAAGAAATAAAAAGAGACTGATTGCAGGCGATTTCCTGACAAGCCGGAAGACAGCCTGAGCGGAAAGATACACAACAAAAACCATCACTGCTGAACTTGTCGAGTAGGTGATGATATTTGCCGCTTATAATTCTGTTTATAGTTAGAGTCTGTCCATAATGTCCGATTTCTTCGTTATTCTCGATCTTCAAATCAGTCATGTACCTCAGTACACTCCTGATTTTCAGCTCATCGAAACCTCGAACTCGAACATTCTGAATCAAACTCTCGACTTTATGGACAGACACTAGTTAAGCTCTAAATCAAAATTGAACAGAAACCAAAAGCCGTCACTTTTGCTTTCTCGATAAATGTCTTTATGGTCGTCTTTGAATTAGCGGTTTCATTGGTTAATTCAAATATATAAAGACTTGGATTTGCAATATTCTTCTGCCAAAGCAAAAATGAAAAAGATTTAGTGTCTGGTCTTTGATTGGGAAAATGTAATTCGGATACATTACTAATGGATAATGTGTCGGCACTAAAGGTTCTTTTAAATTCATATTTATCGCCCATGATACTTGCTCCAAATACCAAGTCAGGAAATACAAGGCCAAGTTCAAATATTTTAATGATTTCAGAGTCAGTGCTTTGAATAATAATAATGCTGTTATCAAATTTGATTGAGTCCTTAGATACGATGGTCAGTCCCGTAAATTTTGGAAAATTTATGTCAGCCGAAAACTCTTGTATTCGATTCATACAACTTTTGTCCATTTCATTTTGCGAGAATGTTTGGAAAGTCAAGCTAATTAAAAATGTTACAAGTATGTAGGTTCTCATAAATTCTGACTAACGTCAAATTTACACATTCATAATCAGTGAGTTACTAAATCCTAATTCTTCCGTTTTGAGTTCAAATTTACTGATTTGTTTTTGAATTCCTTTCACAACATTTTTTTATCAACCAAGCC
>CAJBPB010000355.1 GCA_903957365.1 uncultured Bacteroidota bacterium | reverse complement strand
TGTGGTCGACACGACCCTCCCGATAGCAATCGGGAGAAGCCCCGGTTGAACGAAATCCTTACCCCGCACTTTAAATGGAAATTGGTTTGTGTTTAGGTTGAGCCAATGCACATTTGGCTGTTTGGCATTCTTAATATTTTTATTTGCAAGCTAAAAATTTATTACGATTCTCGACATTAAATATATTTGTGATACGAAATTTCAAAAATCCTAAAGAATTTGCTTGTTACCCTTTGCGTCTCCGTGGTTGGGGACGTTTTTTTTCTCCATTTTCTCCAATAAACTTCATTTTTTATCAAACCAATAAAGCTGTATTATTTATTTAGTTAAATGATTGAACTGATTTACATTTGTTTCACTCAAACAACAAATAAGCCTGAATAATTTACTTTAATCATGAATAAACACAGAAATTTCATTTCAAAACACAGCAAAATCATTGAATTCATAAGATTTAGTGTTGTTTGGCTGATACAAGAAACTTCAATATAAATATGAAACAACCACTACGATGGCATATAGCCATTCGTTGGCATACATTTAAATCCAATCAAACAGAAATTTATTCATTAAACGATAAGACACTATGAAAACAATTAAGCTATTTATTCTAATACTACTAGTATCTCTTTTGTCTGGTTGTCTTGAAAATCACAAAAAACCAATTATAAATATTAAAAATGGTAAAGTAGGAATGATTGGCTATGGTTCTTTGATTTCTAAACAAAGTATGGAGAGTACATTACTAAGAAAATATCAAGACTCTGTATATTTGGTTCATCTTGAAGGTTTTCAAAGAGAATGGAATTTCGTATGGTCTAATTACGACACTAGCTACTCAGAAGATGATTTAAAGTATGATGGATTTTATATACGAGAAAAAGATACCATTCCTTTTGAAAAAATAATCTTTCTGAATATAATGGCTCAAAAAGAAAGTAGTATGAATTGCGTTCTATATTTCATTGCACCAGAGGAGTTAATAGGATTTGATAAAAGAGAGCTTGGATATGAAAGAATTGATGTCACTAATTTGATTAAAGAGTACAATTTTCAAGGAGGTAAGGTTTATGCTTATAAGGCGACTCCTAATTATATTTATGATTCAGATTCGGATTACAAAAACAGTATAATTGAGAAATCATATATTAATTTAGTAACCGAAGCTTGCGACAGCATAGGTTCATATTATCGTCAGGAATATGAAGCCTCAACAAAACCCTTTGATCCAGATTTGTTAGCTGACAAAATAATATGGAAAAAAATAAGATAAACGTATGCCAACAATGTAAATAAAAAATAGGTGAAACAGTAATAAAATCAAGGCTTTTGGCTCATATCAAACTTTGTGCCTAATCGAAAGACCAGTACTTCGAAATCGCCTGCTTTTTATATACTAACCGTTGTACCACATTAAAAAAAGCAAACAAAATGAAAAGAACATTTCTCGTCTTTGTAATACTGTTCATTACTTATCAATCATACGCTCAAAAGTCAAGAGCAAGAGATCTAGGCGTTCCATTTGTTGGGACAACGGGAGAATTTAATGCTATCACAGATGTTAAAGGAGTCGAGGTTGGATATAGCACTATTATTTCTGGGAAAGGAGAAAACATAATAGGTAAAGGACCTGTAAGAACTGGAGTTACCGCAATATTTCCGAGAGGAAAAGCCAAAAAATTTAGTCCGGTTTATGCCAATTGGTACAGTCTTAATGGAAATGGAGAAATGACAGGTACAACCTGGGTAACTGAATCTGGATTTTTAGAAACACCGATTATGTTGACCAATACCAACAGTGTTGGAGTTGTTCGAGACGCAGTTTTGAAGTGGTATGTAGATACAAATTGGTATAATGGAGAAGATTGGTGGTACACCTATCCTGTTGTGGCGGAAACTTATGATGGTTTTCTAAATGATATTTATGGTTTTCACGTCAAAGAAGAAAATGTTTTAGAAGCCATTAATAACGCTTCAAATGGTAAAATAGCAGAAGGAAATGTTGGTGGTGGTACAGGAATGATGTGCCTGGGATTTAAAGGAGGAACAGGGACGGCATCAAGGATTGTACAAATTAAGGATTCAACATATACGGTTGGCGTTTTAGTACAAGCAAACTTTGGCAGAAAAAAATCTTTGATTATTGCAGGTGTACCGGTTGGTATGGAGTTAATAGACACATTGAACAATGAACTCAGATTACCACCCAAATCGTATCGGAAAGAAGGAGACGGTTCTATCATTGTTGTGGTTGCTACAGACGCTCCATTACTTCCTCATCAATTGAAACGAATTGCAAATAGAGTTACGCTGGGTATTGGAAAAACCGGAGGATATGGAACCAATGGTTCCGGTGATATTTTTATTGCCTTTTCCACCTCCAACCAGGACGCTTTTCAGAGAGAGGATTTCACAAAAGTTGACGTACTACCTAATGATTTGATCGACCCTTTACTTGAAGCGACGGTTCAGTCTGTCGAAGAAGCGATCATTAATGCTATGATAGCTGCTGAAACTATGGAAGGAATTAATGGGAATAAATCCTATGCTCTACCACACGATTTACTTATTAAGACCTTAAAGAAATACAACCGACTGAAAGAATAACGTAGTACAATAATCAGGGCTTCATGTGGTCGGAACGACCCTCCCGATAGCAATCGGGAGAAGCCCCGGTTATACGAAATCCTTACCCTGCACTTTAAATGGAAATTGAGTTTTGGTTAGCCAATACTTCACCTTCCCAAACTCCCAACCCTCACCATCCTTTTCCGGTTCATCGTCTTGTATAGCATGCAATAGCGTAAACTATCACATAAATGGTTAAACTTATCAATCGGAACATTGGTAGCTTTTCCAGCCTGGTCTTCCTTCCATTTATAGTTTTTCAGCTCCCTTATCAGGTTCACTGATCGCCTGGTAACATTCAGCTAATATCGCTTCAAAACGTCAATCCCGGCTAAAACACTGTCTTTACCTTTAAACGTAGCCTTAATGTTAAAGCCCTCTTTCTTAATCTCATAAATACATTTCGTCTGGTTATCGGCTATAATCTCATCCTCCCAGGTCTGCCCAAGTTCACCCATCCATTTCGCGATATCCTGGTTGGTCAGCCCACGGTTGTAAATCAATTCATCCAGATAAAGTTCACCATCAAACAACCCTACTTTAATCAATGCCGTTGGATCATTGCTAAACCCAAAATCCAATCCATAAATGATCCACCTGCAGTCTGCAGGAAAAGCCAGGAGGCTAACTCAAATTATTTTTAATTCCATGTAGGGTAAATTCGTTTTCAACTGTCTTGTAAATATCAATTATTAATATTCTTAAAATCAGGCTTTAGCGTTTGGTGCAAATTAACCATCCACCGCGATACAGGGTAAACATCAGAAAAATCAGATGCCATGAAAAAGCTGTTCATTCTTTTATTCTTTTCATTATTGTCTCCTATAGTTTTTGCACAATGGAACCTGCTAAATCAGGTACCCACAAGTAAAGATCTGTATTCTATCTGTTTCGCTGAAGCAAACACGGGGTATGCCGCAGGCACAGATGGTACTTTATTGAAGACTACTGACGCAGGCAATAGCTGGTCGGTGCTTTCGACCGGTACTAACAATATGTACCTTGAATCAATTTACTTTATGAATGCAGATACAGGTATAGTTGTGGGTGCAAATCAGGGTGGAGGAATAGTTTTAAAAACGATTGACGGAGGTGCTACCTGGAGCATCCGGAAAAATTCAACAGGGAGTGGCTACTTCTCGGTCCATTTTGCTGACGCCAACAATGGATTTGTTGCAGGTAGCTGGTTAGACGGGGCTAAAGGACTTATATTAAAAACAACAGATGGCGGTGATACCTGGGGAGAAATTTACCCGTCTGATAATTGTCTGTACTCAACCTTCTTTCTGGATTCTTTAACAGGTTATGCCGTGGGTGAAATAGGAACAATATTAAAAACTGTTGACGGAGGAATCAACTGGACCAGTTCGAATCCAACATTCAGTTACTTGTATGATGTATATTTCAGCAGTTATACAACGGGTTATATTGCAGGATCGGGAACCATTTTAAAAACTACCGACTCAGGTGCAACATGGTCAGCTTTGCCGGTAGTAAAATCCGGTGATTTAGTATCCATATTTTTCGCATCTGAGAGCAATGGATATGTAGTGGGTAGCGGCGGGACCATTTTAATGACCAACAATGCAGGTACAAACTGGAAATTATCAAATAGCGGAACAGATAAGGATCTTCACTCCGTATTTTTTACCGATGAAAATACAGGTTATGCAGCTGGTGAAGGCGGTACTATTCTACAAACCGCTAATGCCGGAGCACTGACAATAAACGAAAAAGAAATATCAAAATTTAATTTTTATCCAAACCCGGCAACAAATAAAATCGTTATTGCCTTTAGCAATCTATTTCCAGATGAAATTACTGTTAGTATCTCAACTATTAGCAACGAACAACTTTTTCAAAAAACTTTTTTTCGACAGAATATGATTGAGATGGATGTAAATACCTTTACCAACGGAATTTACTTATTGAAAATACAGACGAAAGAAGGTGTAGAAATCAGGAAGTTGTTGATTCAGTAGGATAACTTAAGTGACACAGAAAGAAAACAAGCCCATAATAATTAGGCCTTCATGTGGTCGGCACGACCCTCCCGATAGCAATCGGGAGAAGCCTCGGTTGAACGAAAACCTTACCCCGCACTTTAAATGG
>CAJBPB010000354.1 GCA_903957365.1 uncultured Bacteroidota bacterium | reverse complement strand
GCATTTAAATATATAGAAATGGATTCGATCATTACTCAAACACAACACTTTTTTGTTTTACTTTTGTTACTGTGTAAGACATATCTATAAGAGTATTAATTCTGACAATCAAATACTTAATAAATTAAATATTAATTGAAATGACAAAAGTAAAGTATGTTTATTCTTTTGGTGACCGGAAAGCCGAAGGAAATGCTTCAATGAAAAATCTATTGGGTGGCAAAGGCGCCAACCTGGCTGATATGAATACATTTGGTATTCCGGTACCTCCAGGGTTTACTATTACAACTGAAGTTTGCACTATTTACAACGAACAAGGTAAAGATGCAGCGATTAAATTAATCAAAGCTGAAGTTGAGGAAGCTGTTAAAATGGTTGAAAAGATCATGGGCACCAAATTTGGAAGCCGTGAAAATCCTTGTCTTTTATCCGTCCGTTCAGGTGCACGTGCATCTATGCCTGGCATGATGGATACGGTTTTGAACCTGGGATTGAATGATGAAGCTGTTGAAGGTATCGCTAAAAAATCAGGCAACGAAAGGTTTGCATGGGATTCGTACCGTCGTTTTGTTCAAATGTTTGGCGATGTAGTTTTGGGAATGAAACCCCAATCAAAAGAAGCGCACGATCCTTTTGAAGAAATCATTGACAAAATGAAGGAAGAAAAAGGTGTTGCTCTCGATACAGAACTTTCTACCGACGATTTAAAAGAGATGGTCAGACGGTTCAAAGCAGCTGTGAAAAAAGTTACCGGTAAAGATTTTCCAACAGATCCATGGGAACAGCTTTTTGGTTCCGTTATGGCTGTATTTGATAGTTGGATGAATGAAAGAGCCATATTTTACCGTAAACTGAACAACATTCCAAGTGAATGGGGAACAGCTGTCACAGTACAGGCCATGGTTTTTGGAAATATGGGTGAAAATTCTGGTACAGGTGTTGCTTTCACGCGCGATGCAGCTACAGGTGAAGATATTTTCAACGGTGAATACTTGATCAATGCGCAAGGTGAAGACGTTGTTGCTGGTATCAGAACACCACAGCAAATTACACTTGAAGGATCAAAACGTTGGGCTGCACAACAAAATATTAGTGAAGAAATCCGCGCAACCCAATTTCCTTCTTTAGAAGAGGTTATGCCTGCTGTTTATAAAGAATTAGACCAGGTTCAACAAAGTCTTGAAGATCATTACACTGATATGCAGGATCTTGAGTTTACAATTCAGGACGGTAAATTATGGATGCTTCAGACACGCAACGGAAAACGTACTGGTGCAGCTATGGTTCAGATTGCTGTGGAAATGGCCGAACAAGGTCTTATCAAAAAAAGTGAAGCCCTCTTACGAGTTGAACCTAATAAATTGGATGAACTGTTACATCCGGTTTTCGACAATAATGCCTTAAAAAGTGCAAGTGTAATGGCAAAAGGATTGCCCGCTTCACCTGGTGCAGCTACCGGACAGATTGTTTTTCATGCTGACGAAGCTGAAGAATGGGCTGCAAAAGGTAAAAAAATAATTTTGGTTCGAATTGAGACTTCTCCCGAAGACTTAAAAGGAATGAATGTCGCTGAAGGTATTTTAACTGCCCGTGGCGGTATGACCTCTCACGCTGCTGTTGTTGCACGTGGCATGGGTAAATGCTGTGTTTCTGGTGCTGGTGGCATCCAGATTGATTATAAGAAACGTACCATTACCATGAAAGGCAAAGAATTTAAGGAAGGTGATTTTATTTCATTAAACGGAACAACAGGTGAAGTATATGATGGCCGTGTTGCAACAAAACAGCCTGAAATGAGTGGTTATTTTGGAAAACTTATGGAAATGGCCGATTCAAAATCCAGAATGCTTGTCCGTACAAACGCTGACACACCGCATGATGCGCAGGTTGCACGTCAGTTTGGTGCGCAAGGTATTGGATTATGCCGCACAGAACATATGTTCTTTGGTGGAGACAAAATTATTGCCATGCGTGAAATGATTCTTGCTGATGATTTAGCAGGACGCCGCATCGCTCTTGAAAAATTACTGCCAATGCAACGTGAAGACTTTGAAGGAATCTTCGAAGCAATGCGTGATCTTCCCGTAACAGTTCGTTTACTCGATCCACCATTGCATGAATTTGTTCCACATGATGTAAAAGGACAAAAAGAAATGGCCGATGTAATGGGTGTTTCTGCAGCAAAAATCAAAGAAAAAGTAGAAGAATTACACGAGTTCAACCCAATGTTAGGCCACCGTGGATGTCGCTTGGGCAATACTTATCCTGAAATTACAGAAATGCAGGCCCGTGCTATCATTGAAGCCGCACTAAATCTCAAGGCTAAAGGGATTACTACCTTACCTGAAATTATGATTCCTTTGACCGGAACGTTGGAAGAAATGCAAATGCAGGAAAAAATCGTTCGCGATACTATCAATACTGTATTCGCTGAAAGAGGTGATTCAATCAAGTATCTTGTTGGAACAATGATCGAGGTTCCTCGTGCTGCTGTTGTTGCAGACCAGATTGCCAAATCGGCTGAATTCTTCTCATTCGGGACAAACGATTTGACCCAAATGACTTTTGGTTATTCACGTGATGATGCCGGTAAATTTCTTGAAGTATACAAGGAAAAAGGCATTTTGAAACATGATCCATTCCAGATACTTGATCAGCAAGGAGTTGGACAATTGGTTAAAATGGCTGTTGACAGAGGTCGTATGACCCGCCCAAATATTAAACTGGGAATTTGTGGTGAACATGGTGGTGAACCAAGTTCAGTAAAATTCTGTCATTATGCTGGGTTAAACTATGTAAGTTGCTCTCCATTTCGCGTTCCAATCGCCCGTTTGTCTGCTGCCCAGGCTGCAGTTGAAGAAAAACTAGCTTTGAAGGCAACCAAAGGAAAGAAAGAAAAAAAGGATAAAAAAGGCAAGAAATAAGAAACTAATCCGTTTTTTCTAAATAATATAAGGCGTTAAATCAATGGTTTAACGCCTTTTTTATTCATCTATTTTTGCTATCACGACAACATAGTTTTTGCCATATTTCTTTGCACATTTCGGACAGGTTGTGTACCACGTGTATAATTTGCTCGTTTTGAACCCTTTCTCTTTTGTGATATCTTCAAAATCCTTCATCCATTTACCGGTATTTTGAAAAGCTCCTTCATAAACCTTGCTGTAATAATTCCCAGTCAGCATTACGTTTTCAGTATTTGGAATTTCGCTATCAACTGCAAGATATATGTCCATATTCCATTTGGAAGTATGATCTGAAAGACAAAGTCCATCCTGCAATGATAAGCCAGCTTCTGAAGTTAATTTATCAAGTCTTTTCATCGTCTTTCCGAAATTCAACGGCATATAGAAAAAGGTGCAGACTTTATCCCGGATGAATTTTGTATTCTTCCATTCGATTAACTTGTCATCCCATAGATTTGGATCAAATTCGGGACAACATGTAGGTTCTGTTTCATCACTTTTTGTTTTCATAATTTTTCCATTTTAATAACGATGTGTAGATTCATAAAATAAAACATTGAGAAATTGTCTAAAATTTATCCTTTGGCATTTTTTTGTGAATTAAGCCCCCATACTTCGTTAAAATCTCCGTCAATAGCGCTGCTATTAACGTCAATTTTGCCTTGTCTGAGAACTTAATTCTTCAAAAAAACTTCTCAAAAATAAAATCTAGACAGTTTCTGATTTTTAGAACAGATTTATTGCTCAGTTAATTCAATTCCACAATTTCAAAGATTTTAGATTCTGATTGAATTTTCATTAAATTATTTAGAAGGTTGGGGACATTATATCATGAATTTTCACATTCCTAATATCAAATTAATGCCACCTTAAAGTACATTCAAAGATACAACACGACAAATTGTTTTGAAATAAGAAGTGGTTTTTTTTTATAAAGTGAAAAACTTTCTTACCACAAATCACATATAACCAATAATTTATAATATAAATCTTCACATTAAGGCAACAAAGAATAAAATATATCTAAAGAAATATTTCATTGCAAATCAGACAAGTAATTTTCTAAATTTGCATTCTTTCCAAGATAACCGGAAACTAAACATCAAAAAATAAATTTATGGCGAAAGATCAATTACAAATCAAAGCTGAATTAGCAACCTATGGCATTCAGGACGTGGCAGAAGTGTTTCACAACCTGTCATTTGAAGAATTGTACAAACATGAAACAGATCCTTCACTCGAAGGTTACTCCAAAGGTATAATTACCAATACTGGTGCGGTTTCTGTCGATACTGGAATCTTTACTGGCCGTTCACCCAAAGATAAATATATTGTCTTTGATGAAGTATCAAAAGATACTATGTGGTGGTCAACACAAGGTAAAAACGATAACCGGCCATTAGAACCAGAAAAATATCAGAAGCTCAAAAAGATAGCCGTTAACCAACTTTCTGGTAAAAAATTATATGTAATGGACGCTTATGCAGGAGCCAATCCTGACTCACGTTTAAAAGTACGTTTTATTTTAGAGGTTGCATGGCAGGCCCATTTTGTAAAAAACATGTTTATCCGTCCCGAAGAAAACGAACTCAGCTCATTTGTACCTGATTTCATTGTTTTGAACGCATCAAAAGCGGTGAATCCTGACTGGAAAGAAATGGGTATGAACTCAGAAAACTTCGTTGTTTTTGACCTTACAGAGAGAATGTCAATTATTGGAGGAACCTGGTATGGTGGAGAAATGAAGAAAGGTATTTTCACAATGATGAATTATTACCTGCCACTAAAAGGTATTGCTTCGATGCATTGCTCTGCCAATGTTGGAAAAGATGGTGATGTAGCCATTTTCTTCGGACTTTCCGGAACAGGCAAAACAACACTTTCTGCTGATCCAAAGCGCATGCTGATAGGCGACGATGAACACGGTTGGGATGATGATGGCGTTTTCAATTTTGAAGGCGGATGCTATGCAAAATGTATAAACCTCAGCAAAGAAAACGAACCTGATATTTTCAATGCCATAAAACGCGATGCACTTCTGGAGAATCTTGTTATAAGGGCAGATGGATCCATTGATTTTGACGATAAATCCAAAACTGAGAACACACGTGTCTCCTACCCTATTTATCACATTGAGAACATAGTGAAACCAGTTTCGAAAGCAGGACACGCACAAAAAGTAATTTTCCTGACGGCTGACGCATTTGGTGTGTTACCTCCGGTTTCAAAGCTAACAAGTGATCAGACAAAATATCACTTTTTGTCAGGATTTACAGCAAAACTTGCTGGTACAGAAAGAGGCATTACATCACCACAGCCCACTTTCTCAGCTTGTTTTGGAAATGCCTTTCTTGCACTTCATCCTACAAAATATGCCATTGAACTTGTAAAACGTATGGAAGCAGTTGGCGCTAAAGCCTATTTAGTAAACACTGGCTGGAATGGTTCAGGTAAACGTATCTCCATTAAAGATACACGCGCTATTATCGATGCCATTCTGGATGGTAGTATTGACCATGCTCCATCTAAGAATACCCCAATCTTTAATCTTGAAATTCCTACCGAATTACATGGTGTTAATACTGAAGTACTTGATACAAGAAATACTTATGCCGATAAAACTGAATATGATAAAAAAGCAAAGGAATTGGCAACCTTGTTTATCGAAAACTTCGCCAAATATACAGACAATGATGAAGGAAAGCGTTTGGTTGCTGCTGGTCCGCAATTGTAATCTGATAATGTAAATCTATGAAAAGGATAAGAAAATGAATCTTATCCTTTTTTTTATTCTCTAAATATTCACAATGATCTGATTTATCTGACAGAAAAGCACTACTTTAGGTCTATGAAAAATCTAATCACATTTATCATGCTTTTGAGCCTGTTTTCATGCAAATCACAACCTCTGGAAACTGTTAAAATATTGGATATCAATAAATATGCCGGAACCTGGTATGAAATTGCAAGATTGCCAAACCGATTTGAAAAGAATCTGGAATGTGTTTCAGCAACTTACGAATTAATGGATAATGGTAAAGTAAAAGTAATCAATCGGGGCGTAAATACTGAAAATAAAACTGAGCGTAAGGAAATTACAGGAAAAGCATGGGTTCCAAATGAAGCTTTTCCCGGACAACTCAAGGTTCAGTTCTTTTGGCCATTTGCAGGCAAATATTGGGTTATTTCTCTTGATGAGAACTACCAATATGCCTTGGTAGGTGACCCTTCCAGAAAATTTCTTTGGGTACTTTCAAAAAACAAACAACTTCCTGAAACCATTTATTCAAAACTTGTTGAAACAGCCAAAAATAATGGATTTGCCACTGAGCAGCTAATGATTATCAAACAGGATTGTGATTAAAATTATTTGTTAAACTTCTGTTTATCAATATTTAAAATACTCTCATTCAAAAGAAAAGACCGCATTTATTGAAAAAAATATGCAATTAGCAAATTAAATTTGCAGGGTTCATTTTTTTGTATTTACCTTTGCCACTCGTTCTTTATATATTATTCTTATCCAGAAAGACAGAGGGATTTGACCCGATGAAGTCTTGACAACCCTATCACTAAAGATAGAAGGTGCCAATTTCAACTCCGGTTTACCGGGGACAGATAAGTTAGAAAAAAGCCATTAATGCATTTGTGATATATTAATTGCTCTTCTGACTTGTTGGAAGAGCAATTTTAATTTATGCCCTTTCACAAGCAGCTCTCTTTCAGTTTTTTCCGGATAAGTTTATCAAAGCAAAACAAAATTTTAAACAATAAAACCCTGATTAAAAATGAAAGAATCAACAAAAATTTTACACAGTATCCCGGTTGATAAATTGACGGGTGCCATTACCACACCGATTTACCAGACCTCGACATTTGTGCAGGAAGCACCAGGTGTTCATAAGGGTTTCGATTATTCACGAAGCAATAATCCCACCAGAAAAGTTTTGGAAGACTTAATCGCTACCCTTGAAAATGGCAAGAATGGTTATGCTTTTGCCAGCGGACTTGCAGCGATTGATGCCGTGGTAAAATTGCTTCAAACTGGTGATGAAATTGTTGCTGTGGATGATATTTATGGTGGAGCATTCCGGCTTTTTACCCATATTTATCAAAAATTTGGAATCAATATCAAATATGTCGATGCTACAGATATTTCGAATGTGGCGGATGCAGTGTCTTCAAAAACAAAACTCATCTGGATTGAATCTCCGACAAATCCAACACTGAAAATTTCGGATATCAGTGAAATAGCCAAAATAGCCAGATCAAATAATGCTTTACTATGTGTTGACAATACTTTTGCTTCTCCGGCATCTCAAAAACCACTTGATCTGGGTGCTGATATTGTAATCCATTCTGCAACTAAGTATCTGTCTGGTCATAGTGATTTAATTGCTGGTCTGGTAGTTACAAATGATATTGAATTGGGTGCGAAAATTAAATTTATACAAAATGCATCAGGAGCCATACTCTCTCCCTTTGATAGCTGGCTTGTAATCCGTGGTATTGAAACTTTGGTTTTACGTGTCAGGCAACATACCGAAAATGCCCAAAAAATTGCAGAATTTCTGCTAAGTAAGAAAATTGTTAAAAATGTATATTATCCAGGATTACCGCAACATAAAAACCACGAAATTGCCAAAAAACAACAAAAGTATTTTGGTGGTATCGTAACATTCGATTTGAAAATAGATAACAAGGAATTTGCCACACACATTGTAAGCAATACAAAATATTTCAAATTAGCTGAAAGTCTGGGCGGTGTGAAAAGTTTAATTTGCCTCCCTTGTGAGATGACGCATAAGTCAATTCCACAGGAAATCCGTTACAAATCAAACGTAACTGATAGCCTGATCCGACTTTCTGTTGGTCTGGAAGATATCGATGATTTAATCGATGACCTTGATCAGGCGTTCAATTCACTTTCTGAAAAATTCACTTTCAAATTATAAGGTTATACCATGGTGAGTAGAAAAAAGTTGACTTTAGGACTATTTGGCTTTGGTTGTGTAGGTTATGGGTTATTTGAAGTGCTTGAAAAAACACCCGGATTAAAAGCAAATATCAAACGGATTTGTGTGAAAGACAAAAGCAAACCAAGGCAAATTCCTCTTGAACATTTCACATTCGATGCAAATGACATTCTGGATGATGATGAAATTAATACGGTAGTGGAGTTGATTGACGATGCTGATGCTGCTTTTGAAATTGTAAAAGCTGCCTTAAAAAAAGGAAAAGCGGTAGTTACAGCAAATAAAAAAATGATAGCTGATCATTTCACTGAGTTGCTTCAATTGCAAAAGCAATATGATGTTCCTCTACTTTATGAAGCGGCTTGTTGTGCAAGTATTCCGATTATCCGTAATCTGGAAGAATATTATGACAATGATTTACTGGAATCCATTGAAGGAATTGTAAACGGTTCGACGAATTATATTCTTACTAAAACATCCGATGAACATATGTCCTATGCGGATGCTCTTATGGAAGCCACGCAAAAAGGCTATGTTGAATCCAACCCTACACTTGATACCGGTGGTTTCGATGCAAAATATAAACTACTGATTTTGATTGCGCATGCTTTTGGAATAGTAGCGAAACCAGATGAAATATTCAATCTTGGAATCGATAAACTTGGTGACCTTGAATTAAATTATGCAAGAGAAAAAGGTTTAAAGATTAAACTTGTCGCTTATGCTGAAAAGGCTCAAAATGGTAAAATAAAAGCATTTGTTTTACCAAAATTCGTTCATAAAACAGATAAACTGTTCAATGTTGACGATGTTTTTAATGGTGTAAAAACTAAATCTTATTTCAGTGATACACAGTTTTTTGTTGGCAAAGGAGCTGGTGCTTATCCCACTGCATCAGCAGTTTTATCAGATATTTCAGCACTTACATACGATTACCGTTATGAGTACAAGAAACTGAACCAGACAGAAACACTTGAAAATGATGACCAGATCACACTGAAAATATTATTGCGGCATAATCTGTTAAATGGTCCGACGTTTGAACAATTTTTTGATGAAATACATGAATCGTACCGTAACCATGAATCTGGTTATACAATTGGAATGATTAGACTTAATGGTTTAAAAGAAATTAATGCCCGCCAAACGCCAGATTCTTCAATTATATTATGTGATGTTTGTAACGCAAATTTATAAATAAGGATTAAAGAAAGTTGGAAATGATTTTTCAGATCTTTTAAAAAACTATCTTCCGACAAAGAACTAACTATATAACCAATGTCAACTTGAAAGTAATTATCTTTGTTTTCGAATTTTCAAAAGTTTTCAAAACCAGAAATTGATCAAATCATACTGTTTTTGTTAAAGTAAAATACAATGAAATATCATCTGTAAAATTATAAATTGTTTTAAATCAATCCAATGCATGAGTTGTCGATTGCTATGAGCATCGCCGAAATTGTGGAAGAAGAATCCAGACTTGCTGATTCAATTAAGGTAGAAAAGATTACAATTGAAATAGGAACGCAATCAGGTGTTATGATTGAGGCGCTTCAATTTGCAATGGAAGAAGTGATTATGCATTCGTCATTCAAAGATGCTGTAGTGAGTTATGAAATCATAACGGCTACTGCAAGTTGCGAAGAATGTTGCCACGAATTTGATATACAGGATTTTTTTATGGTTTGTCCGGTTTGTAATAGTTCGAAAACCTTTTTAATCAGAGGAAAAGAACTGAAAATCAAATCTATTGTAATAGAAAGAAATAACTAAATATTTTAAAAGGATGTGCGGAACATGTGGTTGCGGTGAAGAAAATAAAATCACTTACAGAAAGGCTGGAGCGAATCAAAATAGTATTGTCGGTCATACCCATAGTCATTTTCATGGCGATCTTGAACACATACATGATCATGATCATACCCATGAACATGATCATGTGCACGATCATACCCATGCGTCTTCTGATCAATCTGTTATCATACCATTGGAACGGAATATTCTCCATAAAAACGACCTTCTTGCGGAACGAAACAGGGGCTTTTTTGAAGGACGCAACATAAAGGCTTATAACCTTGTAAGTTCGCCCGGATCAGGAAAAACAAGCATTCTTGAAAGGACAATCCGTGAAAAAGGTGGTGAATTGAATTTTTATGTCATTGAAGGAGATCAGCAGACAATGAACGATGCAAATCGGATTAAAGCAGCAGGTGCACCTGCTGTGCAAATTAATACAGGAACAGGTTGTCATCTTGATGCTACAATGGTGTATAACGCTGTTAAACAGCTTGAAATAGAAAATGGAGGTACTCTTTTTATCGAAAATGTCGGAAATCTTGTTTGTCCTTCCATGTTTGATCTTGGTGAATCAAGGAGGATTGTAATTATCAGTGTGACTGAGGGTGATGACAAGCCAGCAAAATATCCTGATATGTTTCAGACCTCCCATTTGTGTATAATTAATAAAATCGATTTGTTGCCTTATGTCGATTTTTCTGTTGAAAAAGTAAAAGAAACTGCTTTACGGGTGAATCATCATCTTGAATTTATTGAGTTAAGTGCGAAAACTGGTGAAGGAATGGATCTTTGGTATCAGTGGCTCTCAGAAAAAAATTAGAAGCTTGATGACCAATGTATTGTAAATATTGAGAAATATGCCAGTTTTAAGTATATTCTTCTGATAAAATATAACAATGTTAATAATTTAACATAAATATCTTGTTTTTGTCATTTCTGGAAGTTATTTTTGCAGAAAATGTGAAATTATTAACAAAACCGCCATGATGAAGAACCTGCCACACAAGACTATCGAGAGATTAAGCCAATATCGCCGTGCTTTACTGATATGCCTTGAAAAAGGTCAGACACATATTTATTCCCATGAGATAGCTAAAATTCAACATATTACAGCGGTGCAGGTTCGTCGCGATCTGATGCTGATCGGATATACTGGTACATTAAGAAAGGGTTACAATGTAAAGGACCTGATTGATCTGATTGGAAATATTATTGATTCAACTGAAGGAATCAATGTTGCTATTTTAGGAATGGGTAATCTTGGCCGCGCATTGATCAATTATTTTGCTGGTAAAAGATCACAACTCAAAATTGTAGCCGGATTTGATATTAATCCTGATAAAATTGGCAATACCATGTCTGGAGTACCTTGTTTTTCATCTGAAGATATGAACAGAATTATCCGCGAGAAAAACATTAAAGTTGGCATAATGACTGTCCCTGCAGAATTTGCAACGAGTACAGCTGAACAATTGGTTAAAGCGGGCATCCGGGGTATTTTAAACTATACACCCAAACCAGTTACCGTTCCTGATAGCGTTTATCTTGAAGAATATGATATGATAACATCACTCGAAAAAGTGGCGTTTTTTGTTAAAATCAACGAGGATTGATTTTTCTAACAAACTTATATTTTTATCTGTTGAATTTAATATTCTGTTTCACAGTTTATTAAAAGTTTTTACATTCCTACTTTTGAATTTTCAGTCTGGTTTTCTTTAAAATAAAAAGTGTTTGATATTGAATAATAGATCCAATATCAAACACTCTTTTAAAATACGCTCTATTAAATAGTAATGAGACTTGTATAAATCCTGTTAAACAATCGTTATCCTGGTACCACCATCATCAACACCTAATAATGATGCTTCTGTGATGATTGTATCCTTGCCGCTTCTTTCAACAAAATTAATCGCAGCCCTGATTTTAGGAGCCATACTTCCTTCACCAAACTGTCCTTCAACAAGATATCTTTTGGCTTCAGCAATGGTCATTTTATCCAGACTTTGTTCCTGAGGTGTATTGAAATTGATACAAACTTTTGGAACATCAGTCATGATAAAAAACTTGTCCGCACGAATCTGTGAAGCAAGCAATGAACTTGCCAGATCCTTATCAATCACAGCATCAATACCTTGAAGCTTATTTCGTTCAACATAAAAACAAGGTATTCCACCGCCACCTACTGCAATTACAATATGACCTTCACGTGCAATTTTCTCAATTGACTGGCGGTTAAAAATAATCATTGGATCAGGAGAGGCAACAACTTTGCGCCAGCCACGGCCGCGGGCATCTTCTTTAAAAACTGATTTCGTTTCAATTGAAATGTGGTCAGCTTCCTCTTTCGTATAAAATGGTCCGATAGGTTTGGTAGGACTTAAAAAGGCCGGATCGTCTTTATTGACCAGAACCTGTGTTATAATAGAAATAATATCTCTATCCAAATCCTTGGCCATCAAAACATTACGTAATTGTTGTTCAATTACATAGCCAATAAAACCCTGTGAATATGCCACACTGATATCAAGCGGCATATCTGGCATACCATACAATTTATTACCAGCCGTATTTGCCAATAGAATATTACCAACCTGTGGTCCGTTTCCATGGGTAATTACCAGATTATAGTTTTTATCCATCAACTTGGTAATATTCATGCATGCATTGTATGCATTTGCTTCCTGTTCATCTATTGTACCTTTCTGGTTGCCTCTCAACAATGCGTTTCCTCCAAAAGCTACTACCGCTAATTTCTTCATTCTGTTAAAGTTTGGTTAATTTGATATATGCAAAAATACAATTTTATTCATTCAATTGTTTTGTCTGTGATTTTATTCACAAGATCAGAAAATTATTCCAATAAAAACAATTATTATGGGTTTAAAAGATTATTTGAACAATGTTAACAGATAAATGTTTATTTCCAAAAACTATTGATATGAAATTATTAAAAATGACACTATTAGCCTTGATTTTGATATCAGGCGCAAGCATTAAAGCACAGGATTTAAAAGTTAAACCGCAATCAGAAAAAGTGATTCACACTTTTGCACCTCTTCCATATGCATATGATGCACTTGAAAAATCAATTGATAAACAAACCATGGAAATTCATTATGACCGGCATCACAGGGCGTACTATAATAATTTCCTGAAAGCAATTGAAGGAACAGAAATGGAATATCTTACTGTAAATCAATTATTCACAGATATGAGTAAATATCCTGTTGGTGTCCGAAACAATGCAGGTGGATATTTTAACCATACGTTTTTCTGGAATTGTATGTCTCCGAATGGAGGTGGTTTGCCAACTGGTAAGATCGCAGAAGCGATCAATATTAGTTATGGTTCATTTGATGAATTCAAAAAACAATTCGAGAAAGCTGCTGCCACAAGGTTTGGAAGTGGCTGGGCCTGGCTTGGTGTTGACATCAATGGAAAATTATTTATTTCCTCGACTCCAAATCAGGATAATCCGCTGATGGATGTAGCTGATCAAAAAGGGACTCCTATCCTGGCATTAGATGTGTGGGAACATGCATATTACCTTCGATATCAAAACAAAAGAGCGGATTATATCAAGGCTTTCTGGGATGTTGCAAACTGGGATGAAGTGAATAAAAGGTATATTGATTCTGTAAAACAGTAATTCAAAAGAAATTATCAGTAATGTGTTACCTAAATTGATAATAGTTAAAGTATCATATTTTATTTAAATTAATAAATCAGAATGGTCAATAAAGCCGGAAGTAAACCATATTTGGTACTACTTCCGGCATTTTCATTTATATTTGTTTCATGAAAAACCAACAAAAAGCATATATTTTTGCTTTAATTACAGTCTTGTTGTGGTCAACTATGAGTACCGCTTTCAAACTTACTCTTGGATTCATGCGATTCGATATCCTGCTGCTTTGGGCAGTATTGTTTGCATTGGTATCTGTCGGTATTTTGTTGTTTATTCAAGGAAAATTTTCATTGATATTTAAGGTGACCAGATCACAATTCTGGTTATCCGCCTTGCTGGGATTCCTAAATCCATTTGCTTATTACCTTGTGCTTTTTAAAGCCTATGAAATGCTCCAGGCACAGGAAGCTGGTGTTTTAAATTATACCTGGCCGGTTGTACTAGTCATCTTATCCGCCATTTTTCTTAAACAGAAAATAAGTTTATTAAGCATGTCTGCTGTGCTTATAAGTTTTACAGGACTACTGATTATCAGCACACAAGGTAATGTATTTGACCTGAAATTCCAAAATCCTTTGGGTGTATTTCTGGCTGTTGGAAGTGCATTTATCTGGGCCTCCTACTGGATTATCAATATGAATGATAAGCGAGAAGGAACAAGCAAAATATTTCTAAACCTGATTTTTGGAGTTTTCTATATCTTAATTTATGTGTTGGTATTTTCTGAAATATCAATCCCATCATTCAAAGGAATTATCGGCGCTATATATATCGGAACATTTGAAATGGGAATTACTTTTGTTTTGTGGCTGATGGCACTCAATTATTCTGTAACCACGGCCAAAGTGAGCAATCTGATATTTTTATCTCCTTTTATTGCCCTCTTTTTTATTCGGTTTTTTGTAGGAGAGAAGATATTACCTACCACTGTTTTTGGATTAATACTGATTATTGCCGGCATATTACTCCAACAAGCTAAACATATAAGAAAATGGTCATCCAAAACCCACAAATCAATCTGATTAAATCATATTCAAAAAAATGAATTATACTATTATAGCACAGCAAGTTGTGAATCTATGCCTCGGAGTAGGTAAATTTATCAGAGACGAATCAGGCCGTATTCAACGAACTGACATTGAAGAAAAAGGACTTCATGACCTCGTTTCTTATGTAGATCGGACAGCTGAAAAAATGTTAATTGATGAATTGAAGAAAATGATTCCTGATGCAGGATTTATTGCTGAGGAAAGTGGTACGATTGAATCTGCAAAATACCGATGGATTATTGATCCTTTAGATGGAACTACTAATTTCATTCACAAAATTCCATTATTTTCAATCAGCATTGCTTTACAGGAAGATGGTAAAACTGTGATTGGGGTTGTATATGAAGTCAATCAGGATGAGTGTTTTTACGCATGGAAAAGCGGAAATGCCTATTTAAACGGAAAACAGATACAGGTTAGTTCAACAAATTCACTGTCAGATAGTTTGATTGCCACAGGATTTCCCTATTACGATTTCAGCAGGTTAAAACCATATCTGTCTTTTTTTGAATATCTACTCAAAAACACAAGAGGAATACGTAGATTGGGTTCAGCAGCAGTTGATCTTGCCTATGTTGCCTGTGGAAGATTCGAAGCATTTTACGAATATGGTTTACATCCCTGGGATGTTGCGGCCGGTGCGTTTATTGTTGAAAGAGCCGGAGGACAATGTTCAGGTTTTGACGGCAGTGACGAGGTAGTTTTCGGCAAGGATATACTTGCTACCAATACATTGGTTCACAATGAGATAAAAGAAAAGCTTATAGAAATCTTTAAACCTGAGGTTTCGGCGGACGTCTGAAATTGCTCTTGTTACGAGGTTTGAATTTTCTTTTTTCACCATGATGTCTGTTTTCAGGACTGTTCAAATCCGGACTGACACCCACTTCGACAGGTAATGGAAGTTTTCGCACGGTATCCTGAATAAATTCTTCAATCCGGTGAAACTTACCCATTTCTTTTTCATTAATAAAAGTAATCGCCAAGCCGGTTTTTTCCGCACGCGCGGTACGACCCACCCTGTGAACATAATCCTCAGCATCGCCCGGAACATTATAATTGATTACCAAACTTATATCATCCACATCAATACCACGTGAAACGATATCAGTTGCAACCAAAATCTGAATTTCGCGGTTTCTGAAATTATTCAACACCTTTTCCCTCTGATCCTGCTCAAGATCAGAATGAATGGCCTGAACGTTGAGTTTCCTTTTTTTAAGCGCACTTTCAATTTCCTTTACACCAGACTTGGTTGCAGAAAATATTAAAACCAGCGGTAAATCCTTACCTGTTATTAACGCTTCAATCAAGGCTATTTTCTGGCTGTCATACACGATGTATGCGGCCTGCAATACATTCTCTGCTGGTTTCGAAACCGCCAGATTGATTTCTTTATGATTATGTAAAATCTTTTTAGCCATCGACCTGATTTCACCTGGCATGGTAGCTGAAAACATCATTGTCTGACGTTTTTCTGGTAAAGAACGTAAAATACGTTGAATATCAGGCATAAAACCCATATCCAACATACGATCAGCCTCATCCAAAACCAAAAATCCAAGCTTTGAGAAATCAACATAACCCAGATTAATATGAGAAAGTAATCGCCCAGGAGTAGCAATAATCACATTGGCTCCGGTCTTGATCGCTTTTTTTTCATTGTCAAAATCATTTCCCGATCCGCCACCATAAACAGCCAACGAACTTACACCTGTAAAATAGGCAAAACCTTCCAACTGTCTGTCAATCTGAACTGCCAATTCACGGGTTGGTGCGATAATAAGAGCTCGTATAAAATCATCATGTTCTGTGGTTAACATAATCCGATGGAGCAAAGGCAAAAGAAATGCCGCTGTTTTTCCTGTGCCTGTCTGTGCACAGGCAATCAGATCGGAGCCACTGATTAATAGTGGGATGGCTTGTTCCTGAATTGGGCTGGGTTTTTCGTATCCCATGGAGGCAATGCCTTCCATGAGGCTGGGATTGAGATTAAAATCTGTGAAATTCAAATTATTATATACTTATTGTTACAACATACAAATCAATCATGTCCAAATCGCTTGATTGATAATTATTTACAAAGGTAGTTTATTTTATGGTACATGATGTTTTACGAACTAAGGAATGTGAAGCCATATCATTTTTGAAGTATCAGGCATATTTAATGAACTTATGTTGTATTTTTACAAAACAGAAGTGTAAAACTTGATCAAACAGTTGAAATGTCGTATAAATATTTAATCATGAACCGAAATAAATCACATATTTTCAATCGCTTACTGTTTTATATCCTTATTGTTTTTTCAGTTTTTTTTCAGACACTGGAAATGAATGCTCAAACAAGTGAGGAAGAAGAATCTGCATTTACCAGAGTCTATGTGTTTGATATTAAGGAAGAAATAGCCCCTCCAGTTTGGAGAAAAACACAACTTGCTTTTCAGGAAGCGAACGAAATACAGGCAGAATTAATTGTAATTCAGATGAATACATACGGTGGCCTTGTTGATGTCGCTGACTCTATCCGCACAAAAATATTGAATTCCCTCATCCCTGTTTACGTATTCATTGATAATAATGCTGCTTCAGCTGGCGCACTCATCTCAATTGCCTGTGACAGTATTTATATGGTACCCGGAGCAAGTATCGGGGCAGCAACGGTGGTAAACCAAACTGGTGAAGTAGTGCCTGATAAATATCAATCCTATATGCGCTCCATGATGCGATCAACCGCTGAAGCAACAGGGCGTGATCCAAAAATCGCTCAGGCAATGGTCGATCCCAGTATGTTTGTAGCAGGTGTTTCAGATTCAGGCAAAGTGCTTACATTCACTACTTCTGAGGCAATGTATCACAAATTTTGTGAAGGCAAAGCTAACTCAGTGAGAGAAGTTTTGCGCATTTCAGGACATAAAAATGTTGATATAACTTATCAGGAACTAAATATTCTGGACAAATTCATCAACTTTCTTATTCATCCTGCAGTTAGTAGTATTTTGATAATCATAATTATAGGCGGGATTTATTTCGAAATTCAGACTCCGGGAATCGGATTGCCAATTTTCGCGGCAATTACCGCTGCATTGCTCTATTTTGCTCCTTTGTACCTTGAAGGATTAGCTTTAAATTGGGAAATTTTAATGTTCATTATCGGTATAGTCTTATTATTGATTGAGTTATTTGCCATCCCCGGGTTCGGTGTAGTCGGAATTCTTGGATTGATTTGCATTGTGGGGGGTCTCACTTTCGCCATGCTCGAAAATGTGGAAGGCAAACCATTTTCAATCGAGATGATTCCTTTTATCAAAGCTTTCTTTACTGTAATTACAGCGATGATTATTGCCTTGTTCGGATCGATCTATTTGAGTAAAAAATTATTAACTTCTACAAGATTTGGTCAGTTCGCGTTACAAAGCATTCAGGATAAAAATGAAGGATTTACTACTGCCAGTGATAATTACACCCGGATGATTGGCAAAAAAGGAGTTGTTAGAAGTATGCTCAGGCCATCTGGGAAAGTCAAAATTGAAGGTGAAGTTTATAATGCAACCGCACTTTCAGGATTTATTGATGCAAATGAGGCAATTGAAGTTGTAAAATACCAAACCGGACAACTTTTTGTGCGTAAGGCAGAATAATGATTTTGGAAATAAATTCCACTTGGTTCTTAATAATGCCATTTATCACCGTTATTTCAATTTTTTCTCGTCCAAATTAGTTGTCAATCTGCTTTAATTTAATGAAAACAATACCTTTGTGTTAATCTATAAACAGATTGACAATTTCAAGATGAGTTTTCGATTTTTTTCATTCAGCATTCTGATTTTATTCATTTTGCATTCTCAAATACTTTTCGCTCAGCGAAAACAAATCGAGGCTATAAAAACGGATGTCGTTATTGAAGTAGATGGCCTTCTTAATGAAGAAGTATGGGAAACAGCGCCGATAGCCTCTGATTTCACTCAATTTGAACCTTACAACCTCGCTCCTGAGAGTTTCCGGACAGAAGTTAAAGTATTATATAATGACATTGGGATTTACCTTGGAGCCACAATATCAGATCCGCATCCTGATAGTATTTCACTTGAACTTCGAAGCAGAGACGAAGATGGACTGGCTGATTTTTTTGGAATAGTAATTGATCCTTTCTGCGACGGTTTGAATGGATTTGGTTTTGCAGTAACTGCGATGGGTGTACAAATTGATTTCAAAGAGGATGCGAACGGGGAAAATGATGTAAGCTGGGATGCAGTCTGGCGGAGTAAAACAAGCCTGAACGATGAAGGGTGGATTGCGGAAATGTTAATTCCATATTCAGCAATTCGTTTTGTTAAAAAAGAAGAACAAACATGGCGGATCAACTTTTGGAGAAGCGTGCAGCGCTATCGTGAATACTCAACCTGGAGCCCGATTGTTATTAAAGTTCCGGGTCAATTAAGTCAATCAGGCGAACTCACTGGCCTGAAGAATCTTCAACCACCTTTGCGATTAAGCGCAACTCCCTATTTATCATTTGGTGGAAATTATTATTCCGGGGATAAATCAATTACTGGAAATTACAATTATGGAGTAGACCTGAAAGCCGGTTTAAGTGAAAGTTTCACGCTCGACTTTACATTAATACCCGATTTTGGTCAGGTTGAATCTGATAATAAAGTTTATTCCCTCTCCCCTTTCGAGGTGTATTATGAAGAGAAACGACCATTTTTTACCGAAGGTACTGAATTATTCAGTAAAGGTGAGGTGTTTTATTCGAGAAGGATTGGTGCCCAGCCGGGAAAATATGATGAAATTGAAAATAATTATTCTGATGAGGCCATTATTTCAAATCCTGAATCTGCGCAACTAATAAATGCTGCGAAAATTTCCGGTAAAACAAAATCCGGATTAGGCATAGGAATTTTCAATGCAATGAATGCAAATACTTACGCAACAGTTCTCGATTCAAACGGAATTGAAAAGGAAATACTTACAGAGCCATTTACCAATTTCAATATGTTTGTGCTTGACCAGGCTTTTAAAAATGATTCCTATGTAAGTCTTTACAATACAAATACTTTTAAGCCTGAAACAAATTACATCGCCAATGTTACAGGTAGTGAATTCCGCTTAAGGAATAAAAAAAGCAGTTATGAAATCGAGGGAATACTAAATATCAGCCAGCATTTCACTGAATCAAATACAAAGAAAACAGGCGAAAAAGCGGGTATTGGGATTGGAAAAGTCAGTGGCACACTTCAGGGCGGAGCATGGTTAGGTTTGATTACTGAAAACTATGATCCCAACGATATGGGATTTCAACAACGGACCAATGAAATTGAAAACGGTTTGAGTATCAACCACAATATTTTTGATCCGCGCGGATCAATATTAAAATGGTACACTGAAGTAGAGATTATTCAACTTTATCAGTATAATCCACGTAAATTCACATTGCTTTCTGTAGTAGCTACCACCCGCGGTACATTTAAAAATCAACTAACAGTTGGAGGAGAATCTGGTGTTAGTCCTTTGGGATATTACGATTTCTACGAACCAAGGGTTGATGGGTGGTATTATTATGAACCACCCGCCTATTCATTAAATATATGGACATCACCTGATTACAGTAAAACCTTCATAGTTGATGATCGTATTGGATTTTGGCATTCCCCGGATAAAAAGCAATTTTCCTATTGGCTGGGAGTAGATCCCCGGTGGCGAATCAGGGATAATTTTTTGTTAATTCCAGGAATCAGATATGAGTATCACAATAATAGTATCGGATATGTGACAGATTCGGTTAATCAATCAACTTTTAACGAGGAAATTATTTTTGGGCGTCGTGATGTTAATACGATAACCACCTCCTTGTCTGTAGATTATATATTTACAAAAGATATTTCATTGGCCGTGAAGATGCGCCATTACTGGTTAAGTGTTGACTATCTGAGTTTTTATAACCTGCAGAAAAATGGAAGTATCGAAAGCAATAATTACAACAGACAAGAAGATTTTTCAGTCAATTATTTCAATGTTGATTTGGTTTTTCAATGGGACTTTGCTCCCGGCAGTGAACTTCTGGTGATTTGGAAAAATGCGATTTACAATAAAACAGATGGCTCACCGGATGGAATAAATTACTTTGAAAACATGAACACTATGTTTGATTCACCGATGAATAATAGTCTGACAGTGAAAGCGCTGTATTATCTGGATTGGCAATATTTCAAACGAAAAAAGAAAAATATTTCAACTGTTACAGAGTCCCCTAATCAAACCCATCAGGGATATAATTCAATGCACTCATACAGACCGATGAGGCATAATGAATAGCCGTTTTAATACATTTTTTGACTTTATTCTCATCCATTAGTATCGTATCATACTCATAATCAATATGTTTTGTAAACGCGACAAGAAATCCGGCATTAAATGAATCGCCTGCCCCAATTGTACTCACAATATTCAATTGTGGAATTTCGAAATGAAGCCGAAAACTTTGATTTATAACTTCCACTTTTTGACCACCATAGGTAATAATAAGAAGTTTACAACCAGTATTTTTCAGATAATTCCAAACTTCAAAGATCTCAGATGTAGCAAATATTGCTTCAAAATCCTCATCTGATCCCCGGATAATATCAGCATGATTGAAATTGAAATTCAGTCTCTCGATTGTATCATTATCAATAACTGTGGCAGTTTTCCGAAAGTTAGGATCGTAATACACCAGACTTCCTGACGATCTGGCTTTAGTAACAAGTGTCTGAACAATAGAATTCAATTCAGTATTCAGGGCTGAAAATGATCCAAACAATAAAATCGTTTTATTATCAAAACGTGGCAGATTGATTTCAAAACGTCTCGAAGGAAATGATTTATAAAAAGTGTATGTTGCTTTCGCATTCTCATCAAGCACAGCAAAAGCCAATGATGTTTTGGCATCATTATAGATGCATGAATAATCTAATCCGATTTTTTCCTTTACCAGAAAGTTTTTTAAAATTCTACCTGGCCCATCAGAGGCAAATTCAGTCATCAGTTGCACTGAAACACCTGATCGCGCCAAAGATACTGTGCTATTTAAAACCGAACCTCCCGGAATAACAGCAGTTGGTTCGTAAATTACATCGAGCAATGACTCACCGAAAGCTATAACTCTTTTCAACTTGAATTGCTATTCTAAATAAGTATAACCGTAAAGACCTGAACGATAATTACTTAAAAATTCCTTTCCCTCCTCATTCGAAATTTTCCCTTGTTTAACTGATGACATAACCCAGGTTTCAACCGTACGAACCAATTTCTTTGAATTGTATTGCACATAGTCAAGAACTTCGGCAACTGTTTCACCATCAATTACCTGATCGATGTAATAACCTTTAGCGTCAACCGAAACATGTACAGCATTGGTATCACCAAAAAGATTATGAAGATCGCCCAGGATTTCCTGATAAGCACCTACAAGAAAAACGCCAATGTAATAGGGTTCTTTCGATTTCAGGGAATGCACAGGCATGTGATGACTGAAATTACGGGTAGCAATAAAATTGTCAATTTTTCCATCTGAGTCACAGGTGATATCCTGCAGGGTAGCGAATCGGTCAGGCTTTTCTTCAAGACGATGAATGGGTATTATTGGAAATATCTGGTCAATCGCCCATGAATCAGGCAAAGACTGGAACAAAGAGAAATTACAGAAATACTTGTCAGACAATAATTTAGCAAGATTTGAGAATTCTTCAGGCGGACGTTTCATGGTGTTAGCCATTTGATAGATTTCCTGAGCGATTGACCAGAATAATCTTTCAATCTGCGCGCGAGTCTTTAGATCAAGAAGGCCAAGACTAAACATCTCAAGTGCTTCTTCGCGAATTTGTTGTGCATCATGCCAGGTTTCGAGCATGCTGGTCTGACTTAAATGTTCCCACGAATTATACAATTCATGCAGCATTTCATGATCTTCGGCCTGAACTTCCTCATCATCATCCCATGTCGGCAGTTTGGTAGATTCCAACACTTCAAAAACAAGAACGGAATGGTGTGCTGTGAGCGAACGACCTGATTCTGTGATAATATTTGGATGCGGTATGTCGTTTTTATCGCTTGCATCAACCATAGCAAAAGTGGCGTCATTCACGTATTCCTGAATGCTGTAGTTTACACTGCTGCCGCTGTTCGATGACCGGCTTCCGTCATAATCAACTCCCAAACCACCACCTACATCAACAAAACCTATTTTAAAACCAAGTTTGTATAATTGTACATAAAACTGAGCAGCTTCACGCAAAGCAATTTTAATGCTTCGTATTTTATTGACCTGACTACCAATGTGAAAATGAACAAGACGCAACGAATCCTGCATCTTATTTTTCTCCAGAAAGTCAAGCGCATCAAGTAACTCACTGGAAGTGAGACCAAATTTACTTACATCACCACCAGAGTCTTCCCACTTACCACTGCCTGTGCTTGCCAATTTGATACGAATACCCAAATTTGGAACCACCTTCAGTCGTTTCGCAACGCGGGCAATCAACTTCAGTTCGTTCATTTTTTCGACAACAATAAAAATGGTACGACCCATTTTTTGCGCCAGCAACGCCAGTTCTATATAACTTTCATCCTTGTAACCATTGCAAATAATCATCGAATCGTGGTCAGGATTGATAGCAATTACTGTATGTAATTCAGGTTTAGAACCGGCTTCCAGACCAATATTGAACTTACGTCCGTGGTTTACAATTTCTTCAACAACTGGACGCATCTGGTTCACCTTGATAGGATAAACGATGAAATTCTGGGCCTTAAATTCATACTCTTCAGCAGCAACTTTGAAACAATTACTCATCTGTTCGATTCTGCTGTCGAGAATATCAGGAAACCTTAATAAAACCGGGGCAGAAACATCGCGTAGTTGCAGTTCATCTATTAAGTCTTTTAGGTCTACTGATGCACTTCCAGGCCGAGGTGTAACGATCACATTTCCCTTTTCGTTAATTGAGAAATAATTGATTCCCCATCCATGAATATTGTACAGCTCAGCTGAATCTTCAACACGCCATTTTCTCATCGTTTGATAAAAATTTCAAGGTTAAAAAATTGAATAAAAAGTGGTGCAAAAGTATGAAAAACAATTGTTTTAATTTTGATTTTTATTCAATCACATATAATTGTAAATCAATATTTTACCCTATTCTAAATTTTTAACACCCAAACATATCGCGATAAGGCATAAACCGGATAGATTATAAGTGTTTGAACACTGAACTATCTATTCAATTGATTTTCGTGGAAGTTATTTGTTTTATTCCAGAATACTCACACCTTTTGGCCTTTGTTTTCTTCTGCAGAGATCATTTTATAAACAATTCCTGCCAGCAAAGCTCCAGCAATTGGGGCAACCCAAAATACCCATAATTGACTTAATGCCCAGTCACCAACAAAAATAGCCTGACTTGTGCTTCTGGCAGGATTCACCGAGGTCTTTGTTACCGGAATACTGATTAAATGAATCAGTGTCAAACCCAATCCAATGGCCAGTCCGGCAAACTTTTTATTTGCTTTTTCATCTGTTGCACCTAAAATAATGATCAGAAACATAAAAGTCATTACAATTTCTGTCAGCAAGGCAGCAAACACATTGTAACCACCTGGTGAATGAGTGCCATAACCATTCGCTGCAAATTCTCCCAATTCGTAATTTTCTTTCCCTGTTGCGATTAAATACAATATACCTGCACCAGCAATTCCACCCAAAACCTGTGCACCGATATAAGGGATTAACGCTTTTTTGTCGAAGCGACCGGCTGCCCATAGCCCGATAGAAACTGCCGGGTTAATGTGGCATCCAGAAATATGCCCTATGGCATATGCCATCGTTAGTACTGTAAGTCCGAATGCCAGCGAAACACCGGCAAAACCAATGCCTAATTCTGGATACCTGGTTGCCAGAACAGCACTTCCGCAACCGCCCAATACCAGCCATAAGGTTCCGATAAATTCTGCTACTAATTTTTTCATGATTAAATAGTTTTAGGTTTTAATAAATTAATAAATGGTTGAAAAAGAAATATATAAACCTTCCTTACAGGTAGTTCAAAATTAAGTCCGTTTTAAAAAATAATTTCAAAATCAGCGAATTAGTTTAAAAAAAAAGCGAATTTGTTTCGTTTTTTATACCTTAGCCTTAAAAGTATAAATATGATTTTAATTGCCGACAGTGGATCAACCAAGACAGAATGGATCGTTCTTGAAAATAATAAAAACACGCGTACATTCTTTACTTCCGGATTCAATCCTTATTATTTCAAGCAGGATGAAATCGAACGAATCCTGTCAAAAGAATTACCATCTGATTTGAAATATTCAGAAATTGATAAGATAATTTATTATGGTTCAGGATGTTCCACAGAATACAATATTTCGATTGTACTAAACGCTTTTCGTATTGTATTTGAGACACCCGAGATTATTATCAACCATGATTTAATGGCTGCAGTACATGCTTTGCTCGGTCGGAATACCGGTATTGCCTGCATTCTTGGCACTGGCTCAAACTCATGTGCTTATGATGGGAAGAATATCATTCAACAGGTTCCATCATTGGGTTATTTACTTGGTGATGAGGGAAGTGCAACAGCTATTGGAAAAAAACTTATTACATCAATTATCTACCAAGAAGCACCTGAAGATTTAATCAATACTTTTCATGAAACTTTTAACCTTACTCTCAGTCAAATTCTTGATGCCATATACAGGAAGGAGAAACCGGGTGTATTTCTTTCCAGCTTTTCAAGATTCGTTGGAATTCATATTTCTCATCCGTTTTGCAGGAAAATTGTGGAAAACGTTTTTGATGATTTTATACATATTCAGCTCAGCAAATACGATAATTATTTAAAATTACCTGTAAGTTTCACAGGTTCAGTAGCCTTCAACTTCAGTGAAATTCTTAAAGAAAGATTAGCAAAACAGGGAATTATCATGGGAAAAATATTGGCTTCACCAGCTGAAGGATTGATTACCTTTTACACTGAAACCATGTGAATGCGTTTCGTTTGACAAATTTCACTCAAATCACTGAATATTCCTGGATCGTAATAATTACACACACTGTATGTATTGATTTACGAATTCAATTATCTGGCTAACTTCATTTCTGCTAAACCAGTTATAATCATCATTTTTACGAAACCAGGTCATCTGCCTTTTAGCATACCGACGTGTATTGATTTTAATATTATCCACTGCTTGATCCAATGTATATTTTCCATCCAGATAATCAAACAATTCTTTGTAACCAACAGTATTTAAAGCATTTAAAATTCTATGCTCCATTAATTCATTTACCTCATCAAGCAAACCTTCAAACATCATTTTTTCAACACGTTGATTAATCCTTTCAATTAATTCGTTACGATCAGTATAAATGGCAATTTTCAGAATATCAAACGGACGTTTTTTCCGGGGGCTTGTCCGATAGGAAGAATAAGTATTTCCGGTTTCAAGGCAAACTTCCAGTGCGCGTTGCAATCGTCTTGGATTTTGCTTATCCATAATATGAAAATAATCCGGATCGAGGTTTTCCAGACGTTGCTGCAAGCCAGACAATCCTTCAGTAAGATAAATCTCCTTTACATTGTTTCGCATTTCATTGCTAGTTTCGGGCAATTCATCTAGTCCATTACAAATCGCATCGATAAACAATCCCGAACCGCCAGAAAGAATAAGAACATCATGTTTCATAAACAACTTCACCAGCAATTCTAATACCTCCTTTTCATAAGTTGCTACATCAAACGTATCTATTATACTAATGTTTCCGACAAAATGATGCTTTACCTGATTAAGTTCGAAAGTTGTCGGTGCGGCAGTTCCGATGGGAAGCTCTTTATAGAACTGTCGGCTGTCCGCAGAAATAATTTCCGCTTTAAAATGCAGAGCCAGTTGAATCGCAAGTGAAGTTTTACCAGAAGCGGTGGGTCCGGCGACTACTAAAAGTATTTTTTTATTGGTTGATTTCATCGCAACTTGCCAATGGCACAGGGCCGTTTGTTTTTACGGTCGTTGGTTCATTTACTTCGGTATTCACTTTCAATCCTAACTTAAAACCTTCTGATTTCATTAATTGATAGGCTTCTGCAAAGTTATTGCCAATTACTCCATCGAGAATGGCTTCCCTGATAGCAGTTTTTATAATACCAACCTCAATCCCCGGATTTATTCCAAAAACCTGAATGATTATATCTCCACTCACCGGGGGCTGCCAGTTGCGAATATTATCCTTGGCTTCAATTTCCTTTAGTTTTCGTCTAACCAATTGAAAATTATCACGGTATTTTTTTACTTTATAATCATTTTTTGAGGTAATATCTGCATCACAAAGCGTCATCAGACTGTCAATATCATCACCGGCATCGAAAAGCAGTCGCCTGACAGCTGAATCGGTTACAATTTCCTGTGCAAGCACAATAGGTCGAAGATGTAACAGTACAAGTTTCTGAACAAACTTCATTTTTTCATTTTGTGACATGCGAAGATTTTTGAAAATCACAGGAACCATTTTGGCTCCTCGAAACTCATGCCCATGAAAAGTCCAGCCCTGAACAGGATCAAACTTCTTGGTAGCTGGTTTGGCAATATCATGAAGAATGGCAGCCCAGCGCAAATAAAGATCATCACTCTTTCGTGCAAGATTATCAAGCACTTCAAGCGTATGGTAGAAATTATCTTTATGGCTTTTACCATGCACTGTTTCCACGCCCTGAAGAGCCACCATTTGAGGAAAAATATGATGTAACAAACCGGTATCGAACATTAAAATGAAGCCAACAGACGGTTTTTCTGATAAAATTATTTTATTCAATTCATCAGTTATCCTTTCTTCAGAAACAATTTTGATTCGGTTTTTGTTTCTGGTTATGGCATCCAATGATTGCTTTTCAATAATAAAACCCAGTTGGGAGGCAAAACGAATAGCACGCATCATCCGAAGTGGATCGTCGGAATAGGTAATATCAGGATCGAGAGGTGTACGAAGAATCTTCCTTTGTATATCAAGTTCTCCTCCAAACGGATCAACAAGATCACCAAAAGTCAGTTGGTTCAAACTGATTGCCAGCGTATTGATTGTAAAATCACGACGATTCTGATCATCGACAAGTGTACCATCTTCAACCATTGGTTTGCGGCTGTAGTGGTGATACGATTCTTTACGTGCCCCAACAAATTCAACTTCCATATCTTTGAACCGGAGCATTGCCGTTCCGAACTGACCATAAAACTTCACATCAGTTCCTCTTCCTAATTTCTTCGCAATATGCCCGGCAACTTCGATTCCACTCCCAACTACCACAATATCTATATCCTTTGATTCACGTTTCAATAAAATATCCCTTACAAAACCGCCAATGACAAATGCTTTCACACCCATTTCATCACAAACCTGAGAAATAACCTGAAATAATTTTCCGGAAATATGTTCTTTTAAGTTCTTCATTTAACTACAAAAGTATCAAAATCCTGTATATTTGAAGGCCATTTCCTTTTAAAGCACTGTTAGGAAATGAGATTACATGAATAAGTCAACTGTATTCTGTTGTATTATTACAAATTTTTTGAAATATATCAATCTGATAATTAATGATTTAAAATTCCATCTGTTCAATAAAATTGATCTTAAAGTAAAATTCGGATAAGTAAACAAATAAAATGAATTAATATGGCTTATAATCAATCTCTTGCAGATAAAATCCGTGAACGGCTTGTTGAAATACCTAATATTTCTGAAAAAGAGATGATGGGTGGAATTGCATTTATGTTGAATGATAAAATGTGCGTTGGCGTTGTGAAAGATGAAATGATGTGTCGTATTGACCCGCTAAAATTTGAGGAAGTGATCGAACACAGAGGTTGCCGTCCAATGGATTTTACAGGTAAACTAATGAAAGGCTGGATATTTGTAGATCCTGACGGTATGAAAAACGCAGATGAATTCGAATATTGGATCAGATTAGCACTGGATTTTAACGATTTAGCCAAAAAATCAAAAAGAAAATGATCTTTACGAGATAAACACAACCAAAGCAAATTATTGATATTTTCTGATCTGATATTGTAGTTCAGTACAACTTAAATGATTCATTTTCTTTTATTTAAAAAACTACTTGCAATTTGGGCGCCAAGCATTGCATTGTTTTTCACCAGGGCAATATTTGCATCTAAACTTTCTCCACCCGTTTTCTCAGCAATTGTTTTTAGTAAAAAAGGAGTTAACTGCTTGCCACTAATACCTGCATTAGCAGCCTCCAACAATGCTTCATGAATGAATTCTTCCATTTTAGTAAATGGCACTTCTAACGATGCAGGTATCGGATTGGCAATCAATACCGAACCATGCAAGTCCATTTCCCATTTTACCTTTAGCAATTCAGCAATGTCTTCCGGATTATCCATTCGCATTGGAGAAATAAAACCGCTACTGCGTGAATAGAAAGCCGGGAAATCACTCTGTCCGTATGTAATCACCGGAACGCCTTCTGTTTCGAGATATTCAAGTGTAAGTCCGATATCCAGTATAGATTTAACACCGGCCGAAATTACCGCAACATCAGTTTGTGCCATTTCAAAAAGGTCTGCTGAAATATCCATATTATTTTCTGCACCACGGTGTACGCCACCTATTCCACCAGTCACAAAAACCCTTATGCCAGCCATTGACGCTATACGCATTGTTGCTGCAACGGTGGTAGCTCCGGGGATTTTTTTATTTATTACATAAGGCATATCCCTCAAACTGACTTTCCAGACATCCTTAGTGTTTCCTAGCATTTCAAGCTGAGATTTATCCAGACCTACACAGAGTTTTCCTTCAAGTATGGCGATAGTAGCTGGGATAGCACCGTTTTCGCGCACAATGGTTTCCACTTCCATGGCTGTTCTGATATTGAGCGGATAAGGCATACCATGAGCGATTATTGTAGATTCAAGCGCAACAATGGCTTTACCCGAAGCAAGCGCCTCTTCGATTTCTGGATGTATTTTTAAGTATTCCTGTACTTTCATATTGTAAATTTTTCTTTTATAAATCTATCTTCGAGCAGTGAACTCGTAAGATTATTTTTGATTGCTCCCTTTTCCTGAAGTATCAGGGAGGCCAATGCATGACCATAACGGACACAGTCTTCCAGATTTTTATCTGTGAGTCTGGCATGAATCCAGCCAGCAAGTGCAGCATCACCGGCTCCTGTTGTATCTTTC
>CAJBPB010000353.1 GCA_903957365.1 uncultured Bacteroidota bacterium | reverse complement strand
TTGAACGAACCAAATTTTACCAATACCAATTCTTTAATTCAGAAAATAAATTGAATGTAGTATTCCAAAAAATCGAAACATTTCCTAATCATTTAAATAGATAATTACATTATCAAATTAATCCGAAAAATCATGTTAAAAACAATTTCAATCACCATGATTTTATTTTTTATCCTTCCCCTCGTAACTGCCCAGGTACCTGATATTTCATTTGGCCTTCAGGCATATTATCCATTTACTGGAAATGCCATTGATTCTTCTGGAAATGGAAATGATGGAACCGTTTATGGTGATGCAGCCTTAACTACCGATAGATTCGGAACCCCAAATTCAGCCTATAAATTCGATGGTCTTGACGATTATATTAATACTTTCTCAACTTTCGACTTCGAAAACCGAACCTTGTCGTTGTGGATTAGCGCTTATGATACTGTTGGATCGGGAGGTTCTGGCGAAAACACATTGACACATATAGCTATAACTCAAGATGATTACACCCTCCAGAATGGTGTTTTACGGGTAGATATTGATAATGGGAATATGAAATTATGGGCCGGAGGTTTGACTGGAACATACATCGATCCAACAGTTAATTTATACCAATGGTACCATCTTGTATTGATAAGGAACATGGACTCTACAAAATATTACATCAATGGAAAATATGTCGGATCGGGAACATCTGATAATATTGGCAGTTCATATAATCCAAACAACAAATTCATAATTGGGTGTGGAAGAAGCACTGATGATCAATTCTTCAATGGTAAAATTGATGATATACGAATTTACGATCGGGCTTTAAACGAATGTGAAATTAATTACCTCTATTCCGACAATCCCGGGCTAACTAACCATGGCCTATCAGCCCACTACCCTTTCTCAGGAAACGCAAATGACACCACAGGTCAAGGACATGATGGTGTAGTTTTTGGAGATCCCACAATCACAGCTGACCGTTTTGGAAACTTGAACTCAGCTTACGAATTTGACGGAGTGAATGATTATATTGACACCTATTCTACATTCGATTATGATCACAGATCAGTATCAGTCTGGATAAATCCATATGAAATTATAGGTTCTGGTGGTTCTGGTGAAAACACCCTTGTCCATGTAGCTCTTACACAAGATGATTATAATCTCCGGTATGGATTATTTCGCGTCGATATTGATAATGAGATATTAAAATTATGGGCAGGCGGAGCGTATGGAACATTCGAATTTCAACCTATCGAAGTGAATAACTGGTATCATATTGTCTTGGTACGTAACGAAGACACAACAAGATATTATGTTAATGGTGCATTTCTTGGCAACAGGTCATCAGACAACATTGGCAGTTCATACCATCCAAATAGCAATCTTATAATTGGAGCCGGAAGAAGCACAGTTGATCAATTCTTTAAAGGAAAAATAGATGATATCAGGATTTATAGCAAAGCACTGAATACCTGTGAAATTGATCAATTATACAATGAAACAATTTTAACAAAGGTTGAAACATCTAAAAAAGATGAGAGTATTCGGATATATCCAAATCCATTCTCTAATAAGCTTTGGGTTCAAAATGGCACAGGTATAGAAATTTATATCGAAATATTTAACAATACCGGAAGACTCATTAAATCGCAATCTGTTAATGGTCAGGAGTCTGAAATTAGTCTGGATTATTATCCAAGTGGAATTTACTTGCTAAAATATTGGGGCAATGAAATATTAATCACAAAAAAATTCATCAAACTATAATTAATCAAATTTAATAATCCCAAATCACGAACATCAGTTAGGCCAAAATCTTACTAACAATTTATTATAAACCACGAAGAAATGCACACTATTTCTCACTAAAATGATTTACATTTGAACATTCGTAGAAATCATTAATTAAAATAAAATGAAGTCTAAAACATTAATAATCAGTATATTAAATTTTTCACTTTTTATTTTTTTATTTGTCCAGTATGGTTGCATTCCGCCACCTGAAACCAATGAGACTGATAAATTTGATACAGAGCTG
>CAJBPB010000352.1 GCA_903957365.1 uncultured Bacteroidota bacterium | reverse complement strand
TGTTTGTTTTTCAAAATTGACCAGGGTTATTTGTTTCGGCTTCCAAAAATATTAATGAATTCTTCAACCCTACGATCAGCTAAATCAATTTGTTCTCCATTTTTCATTCTGATAAATCTATCAGCTTTACTATAATATTCAATATGATTTATGTTTACCAAATATGATTTATGACATCTGAAGAAAAAAGGGAAATCTAATATTTTTTCAACAACACCCAGAGTTTTTGTCACATGAATACACTTACCATCTGAGAGAAAAATCTTTGAATAATTAATATCAGCGTTACAATAAACTATTTCCCGTGCATCTACAACTTTGAATCCATTTTTATCGGGTAATGAAACGAGCACGTTCTGATCAGAACTTTTACTCAACTGAGAAAGTAACAAGTTGAATTTTTTGTTCGTCGAATTATGTAATGAATTTTGTTCAAATCTGATAAGTAACTGTTCGATTTCCTTTGGATCAACAGGTTTAATCAGATAGTCAAAAGCGGCATTCTTGATGGCGCGAATAGCATATTCAGGATAGGCAGTTGTAAAGACAACCTCGAAGTTCAGATCATCGATTTTCTCGAATAGTTTGAATCCATCTTCTCTAGGCATATTGATGTCTAGAAAAACAATATCAGGAAGTGTTGCGTTAATTCTTGTTACTCCTTCCTCCACTGATTCACATAGCCCTACTACCAATAACCGGCCTTTAAAATGACGTTCTATTGTCATCCGTAAATCCTCGCGGCAGTTAGATTCATCATCTATTATGATACATTTGATCATTTTACATTGATTATTAATCACAACGAAATTAGATGAATAACATGAAGAAAAAAAATAATCCAAGATCTTTTATTTGTCTATTGTTTAAAACCGTTGGTGTGAAATTCTAACTGGTAATTGCGAAGAAAAAAAACAAGAATACATTTACATACCCCTGTTTCAAAAGAATCCTTATCGTTAAAGTAGTTTTACCATCCGACAATAGAATATACACCAGCCATCAAATACACAAATAACATTAATGTGCAGATCATGTTCTCATTTTATACCAATCACTGCGTTTGTCTTTTCTGAGCATCGTAAATTCATCATCGAAAGTATATTCATAATCAGCATCATGAATATGGAGTAAATTCCAGACGGATTTTATCTTCAACGATTGCTCAGGAGTGACAGAGAAATATCCTGCGTCAGCATCTTTAAAATAATTAATAATGATGTCGGTCTCTTCGAATGATATGACCATAATTTATTTTTTATATTTTATTTTCCACAAGTATGCCTATTTCCATTCCTTAAAGTCCTTACAGTGCTTAATCCAATCTAATCAGCTACTTAAGGGTTGAATTAGTCCTTAACTTTTAAGGAGTTTAAGGACTATCATATTCATTTAAAAAACCGAGTCCTTAACTGTCCATAATAATCCTTAATAAAATGATGATTAAATAGTTGAAAATGAATGATTAAGCACGTTAAGGACATTAAGGACATGATATTTCGGTTTTGGCAGATTTGATAATTATTTCTGAAAAGGCGAATAAAATGAAAGATCCCTTTTAATTTCCCTTTTTAAAATGGGGGTCAACAAATCGGGATATATGTTCACTCTGGACGATTCACCCAAATCGATCAGGCAGACCTGGATTAATGGTTTTCCGGTAAATGGTTTCACAACACATTTAAGTTTTGTCTGGTTGACTTCAATACGGAGATTATTCATTTGTAAATATTTTATTGGTTTTAAAATGATATTGCGTTCTGTTGTTGAATAATATTGCCAGCCTTTCATCAGAATGGGAGATTTTTTTGAATGTTGGATTTAGGCTCAGGCGTAATTTGTTTTTCATTCTCAAACCCGGGAATATCAAGAGCAGTATCCAATGAACGGCTAAGATTTACAGGTTCCTTGTTATAAATGAAGCACATCGCACTGGTGTTTTGACGTTCGGTATTCACTTTATTATGTTCTGCGCTATATTTTGTTTCGGTAAAGTTGCATCCACGCTGCACACCTAGGTAATTGGCCTGATTCGAGAGGTAATAACGAAGCGTATCCGAAGGAAGTGGCTTCAATCCCTGTTTCCTTAAAGTCTGGGCATAAAGATTGTAGATGGCGTTGTATTTAAATTTTAAGATCTCTGTTGATTTTACAAATGCTCTTTTACCAGTAAGTAATTCTAAATCGGTATGATTATCTATTCTGAAATGCCATTTCTCGAGCAAAATATTTTCATCAAACATGGATTCAAGGGCGTTCCAAAACTGACCCAATTCATTGCTCTGGTTGATCTGGTCATTCTGAATCCGGATAGAATCGAAAGCGATACTTTTTAAACCCTCATAATCGAAAGGAAAATCAGGGATTACACTGGAAATGGTTTTGAAGGAAGAGACAATCGTCACCACTGACCGCAGGATCCGGTCCTCGACAGGATCTGAGGCAAAATGCGCATTAAAATCGCGCATAGAGTCCTGAAAATCATTATAAAAATGTTTCACGAAGTATTCACGCCGGGATAATAGCATGTTGGTAAAATGACTCAATCCGTCCTCTTCCAGCAGTTTTAGAAGGTCGTAGTTCGTTTTATCCTCATCAGTGAACATGGTTTTGTTAAAAAGCAGGAAGATTACCCTGGTGAACAAGGCGACATCAGCAGTCGGCATTTCCTGTCCTGAGAGCATGACGCCACCATTGACTGCTGTGGTTTCTTTCTTTTTACCCTTGTCCATATTCATACGCGAACGACCGATGGCATCATAAATACTCTTCAGTGTCTCGATCTTATCAAAATCCAAAGCATTCTTATATTCATCAATCCAGGCGAAGGCATTGGAGAACTGCTGCAGGTGTTCAGCCAGACCGGCCTTGGTGCCGTTGTGTACGTTGAATGGAGTCTGGCCGATACCATACAGGCATGTCATACTTCGTGCAAACTGTGACTTCCCAGAGCCCTTAGGACCAAACATATTCAAAAGAGGAAAATTCTTGAACGTATGCAGCAGATGATCCCTGAAAGTGGTGGCAATCCAGAAGGCAATCCCCATTTTGGCGTTATCACCATACACCTTAATAAAAAGATCTGACCATTCAGTGATGGTGATATTACGGTCTTTGAAAATGAATTTTCTTTCATCCAGAAGAATCTTCCTATCCTGGATGTAGATGGAGGAGAATGCCGGAATGAAATAATGGTTCCCTTTAAACTCACATACCCCAAATTCATCAATGGGTTCAAAACCATTTTCAGTAAAGATGCCGTTGGCCCAGGCCCAGAATCCTTCTTTCTGCCAACCCAGTACAGTGATCTCATTACAGGTTCTTGTTTTTTCATAGAGTTTGGCCTTCAGTTTATTGAACTGTATGGCGGTACCCTGAAAAAGGTAGTTGCCTTTGCCTTCCACATTGCGCTGGAATGCCTGCAGGCTTGTCATTTCCTGCATATCAAGGTTAACAACATGCTTTATACCATGAATATTCGTGATTTCATAGATGCGTTTTGATTCAAAAATGCTGTTGATATGGAAGATGGGATTCATGATAAAGTTTGATACTTTCTCACGTGACGATTTTGTTCCAAAGAAGTATTCGTTGTTATATTCATAGAAGCCATATTTGATAAATTCGGTAATACTGACACCCGGAGGAAGCCTTTGATCCACATCTTTTTCATCAGGGGTTAGGGCTTCTTTATTCAACAGGGCCAACCTGTCAAAAAGAAGTTTTGGTTTTAACCTTTTGGGATCAGAGATATTACCCACATGTATTTCCTGTGCATCCTTTGGATAATGAGATATCATCAGGGTTAATTCCTTGATAGCCTCGTTCATCAGAAACGGATCGTTGGCAGCTTCAGACATAAGTTTGACGGAATGAGCCAGGATGAAATCCTTACGATTGTCAGTGATCCATATACTGGCCTGATCAGGAGTTGTCCACATGGATGCGGGATCCTGCTTTTCAGGAAGTACAGCCATTTCCACAAATAATCCCAGTTTAATTGCCAGACGTGCGGCCAGAAGTGTTGCCTTCTGCCCAGGATCATCACCATCAAACAGGATTAATATTTTCGGGACCCTTTTCTGAATAAGCAGCAATTGTGCCTCATTTACTGCTGTACCTAAACATGAAACAGTATTATTAAAACCGAGCTGGTGCATGGTGATTACATCAACCGGTCCTTCAACCAGGATTGCGTAATTATAACTTTTCAGACCCCGGAGTGATTCTCTTAAACCATAAACAGATTTCTTCTTGGAATACAGAATTGTTTCACAGGTATTTAAGTACTTGGCGATATTCTGATTATCATTCGGAAGTTTTCTCCCTGAGAAGCCAATGATGGTACCTGAAGGGTCAATGACAGGGAAGGTGATTCTATCCTGAAAGAACTCATAGATTGTTCCGGTTTTCTCATTTCTTGAGATAAGACCTGACAGCAAAATATTCTCTTCCAGAAAACCAGCCTCTCTCGCTGAACGAAAAAGTGCATTTGGGCCTTGTGGAGCGAAACCTAACTGAAAAGTTTCAATACTCTCTTCAGTGATACGGCTTCGGATATAGGATTGCGCTGTCTCATTACTTTTCAGATTGGCGACAAAATACGCCTGGGCTAACCTATTCAGTTTCCTTAAGTCATCGAATCTGGCATTTCTTTCAATGACAGCTGTAGTTTGCACTTCCTCAATGATTTCAATATTGAGGCTGGAGGCAACAAATCGTATCGCTTCGATATATGAGATACCTTTCAGTTTCTCGATGAATTTCACCGCATCACCACCAACACCACATCCAAAACACTTAAACATGTTTTTGGAAGCTGAAACGGTAAAGCTTGCGGATTTCTCATCATGAAAAGGGCATTTACCAATATAGTTGGCACCGCTTTTCTCCAGAGTGATTTCGTTACCGATAATCCGTTCTATCTGAACGCTTGAGTTTATATCATCGAAAACTTGTTGAGGAATCATAATAAAGGTTCTTTTAATAGGTAATGAAATATATCTCTGCAACGCAAAACATCATCCCGTTACTTCCAGACTGTCTATATTTTCTCAGGGGTATATCCTGCCCAATGCATAATTCATTCATCTGAATTATGGTTTCATCTTTGCTTGAGATCGGACATCCATTTATGGCAAATCCCGGATTGGTTTTGCTTACAGTAATCATGTTTGGGTTATTAGAGATTAAGTTTAAGCTGTCTGTCTTTTGATTGTTGAAAAATCATACGCACGGAATAGGGTCTCAGCTTCACGAACCTTTCCGGTGGCATTTGCCGGAAAACAAAATCTGGCTATTTCTGTCCCGAATCAATATGATCCCGGAAATAAAAGGCGATACTTCTATAGCCTTTCGATTTGACTATTTTCAATAGTTTTTGTTTTTGTAATTTTGTAATACGAATCGTAATGAGAGAATTAAACAGGTTTTTGGAGATGGAATTCATCATAATGAGTTAGTTAAAAAAATATTATTTATAAAAAAATAGCTTGATAATCATAATGTC
>CAJBPB010000351.1 GCA_903957365.1 uncultured Bacteroidota bacterium | reverse complement strand
TGCATCACCACACCATGTTTTACAACTACATCACCCAAATCATTCACTAATACATATGTGGGTCTATCATATTTTAACATTACAGCCGAACTAACCAATAAGTGATTACTTTCACCGGCATCCATTACTCTTTGAGCATAATTGATGCCATCACCACTTATATTCAAATTACCATTGATATCTTCCATTGGAATTACAGAACCACAATGTACACCCATTCTCATTTGTAAGTCTGGTCTATCCTTTACAGCTTTAGCTATAGCAATTGCACAATTCATTGCGTCTTCCAAATAAGTGAAAAATCCCATTACCATCCAATTTGAAAATCATTGTAATCAACAACGAAGGCGGAGGCATTTTCAGGTTTCTTCCCGGACCAGACACAACAGGCTTGCTGGAAACATTTTTTGAAGCCCGGCAGCAACTGACTGCACAACACATTGCAATGACCTATGACATTGAATATCTATCTGCTTCAGATATTAATGGACTAAAAAATATACTTCCCGAATTTTTCAAAACCTCATCGAGAGCGACACTCCTCGAAATTAAAAGCCCCGCTGAGAAAAGCGCCAAAGTATTGCGCGATTATTTCACATTCCTTAAGAAGGAATAGATATTGGAGGACGGAGTTTTTGAGGATTTGTTATTTCGTTTTGTCCTCGGGTTTCACCCGGGGTTATTGAAATTCAGCCACTTTGTGGCTGTTCCGCCAATAGTTTAGAAATACTAAAAAGTAAGGGTAAATACCGTTCCTTCGCCAGGTTTAGATTTTACTGATATTGCACCCTTGTGCATCTGCATGATTTGTCGTGAAAGACTTAATCCAATGCCCGATCCTTCTTTTTTGCTTGTGAAGAATGGCATAAATATTTTATCCAGCAAATCAGGTGTAATGCCGGTTCCATTGTCGGCAAATTCGATCATCGTCCGGTTGTTAATACTAACTGAAGCCGTGATTGAAATAATCGGGTTTGGTTTATCTTTCACTGCATCAATGGCATTGAGAATAAGATTTATTACAACCTGATCGATTAAATCCGGATCGGCAAGCAACATCAACTCATCCGGAAAGACTTTACATTCGCACTGAATATTGTTGTCGTCGAGTTTTGGCTTTAATAAATCGTGGGCCCGGTTAAAAATTTCACGAATACGGAAATGTCTGAAATTTGGTTTTGGAATGCGTGTTAAATTACGGTATATTTCAACAAAATTAAGCAAGCCTTTGCTCCTGCTTTCAATCGTAAACATTGCCGATGCAATGGTTTCAATATCATCCGGACTCAAATTTTCCACATGAATTTCATTGGTTTCCGGATCAGTCAAAATATCGTGAACTGTTGATGCAAGCGATGAAATCGGGGTGATTGAATTCATGATTTCGTGGGTGAGCACACGTATGAGCCGCTGCCAGCTTTCTATTTCTTTTTCTTCCAGCTCCGGATGGATGTTCTGCAACGAAACCAACAAATATTCCTCACCTCGCATCCTGAATTCGGTCGCGTTAACTGACAATTGAATCAATTCATCTTCTAAAAAAAGCTTGATCAATAATTTATCGCCAGCCTTCATTTTCATCAAGGTATCAGGAAAATCGTCTTTTATTTCCTTTAACTCAGCAATATTGCGCAAATGGCTCAAACGAAGGATTTTCTTGATCGCATTGTTAAACACATCCACTTTTCCATCTCTCCGGAAAACGATGATTCCTATCGTAACATGCTGAACTACTGTCAGTAAATAATTGAAATGTTCTTCTTTTTCAGCCCTGTTTTTTTTAAACTCCTTGATAATCTGATTGAATTCCTTGCTCAGATCTTCAAAACTTTTCCCCATACCCTTGTCCGAAAAGGAGGATGAAAAGTCGGAATGGCGTATTCCTTCGAAAAACTTGGTCAGCCGGCTGTTTGTTTGCTCAGTATAAAGAATCAACGAAACCGTTTCGAGTAAAATAAGCAAGATGACAATGATGGAACTCATACGATATTCGCCCTGAGTGATCAAAAAAGACAACAGAATACAGGTAAGTGCCAGCGCAATTACCCGAAGCATTATCTGAATACGGAAGCGTTTATAAATCATGTTTTTCTAATCTTCTGTACAATGAAGCCCTTGTCAATCCTAGTTCTTTGGCAGCGCGGCTGATATTACCACCGTATTTGTCGACCACTTTGCGAATGAGCATTTTCTCGGTTTCTTCAAGATTCAGGTTTGTCGGAAGCTTGTCTGTTTCAATGTTTTCGGAAGCCTCATTCAAAAAGAAATCGAATGGTTCGAGCACTGTACCTTCGCTCATAATCACGGCGCGTTCGACAGAATGTTGCAATTCGCGGATGTTTCCGGGCCAGTGATGCAATTGTAATCGTTTGATTGTACTTGCGTTGAGACGTTTTTTAGGAAGTTTATACTTTTTACAATACTGATCCAGAAAATGCTCAACAAGCACTTCAATATCATCAATTCGTTCGCGAAGTGAAGGTAATTTGATTTCTACTGTATTGATTCGGTAAAGCAGATCCTGACGGAATTTACTTTCACTAACCATCTGATATAAAGGCATATTTGTTGCACAAACCAAACGAACATCAATCGGAATCTCTTTGTTTGAACCCAATCTTACCACCTTACGGTTTTGCAAAACACTCAATAATTTCGATTGCAGACTCTGTGTCAGATTTCCAATCTCATCAAGGAAAATGGTTCCCTTGTGCGCGGCTTCGAATCTACCGGCACGGTCTTCCTTGGCATCTGTAAAAGCGCCCTTTTTATATCCAAAAAGCTCACTTTCAAATAAACTTTCGGTGATAGCACCCAGATCAACATTGATAAATGCTTCACCGGCACGTTTTGAAGCTCGATGTATAGCTCTGGCAATCACCTCTTTACCTGTTCCATTTTCGCCAAGAATCAAAATATTGGCATCCGTTTTGGCTACTTTGTTTACTGTACCGATAACTTTCATCATCGCCTGACTGTTGCCAATGATATTACTGTAAGCATGATCCTGATCGGCAAGCAGCACTTTCTGCCGGCCACGCAAATCTTCCAATTCAACTTTTGAATGCCGCACCTGCAGTGTTGCGCTTATTGTCGCCAGCAATTTCTTGTTTTCCCATGGTTTCAATAAAAAATTGGAAGCGCCTTCCTTGATGCCCTGAACGGCAAGTTCAATATCACCGTAACCGGTTATAAGTATCACGGCAGCTGCAGGATCAGTTTCAAGAATTTTATTCATCCAATGAAATCCCTCTTTACCACTGGTGGCATCACGTGAGAAATTCATATCAAGAAGAATCAGATCATAGTTTTCTGATTTCATCAGTTCGGGAATACTGGCGGGATTTTTCTCGGTGTGAACGATGTCGATATGCTGGCGTAAAAACAGTCGGGCGGCCAGCAACACATCGGCATCGTCGTCAACAATCAGGATTTTTGCATTCATTTTTTCCATAGCAGAACGACTTGAATTGGCATTAAAATGTAAAAGTATTTATTCTGTACGTATATGTACAAGTAAATGGACGAAAATGAACAGTTAAAGTTACAGAAGTTGAAATAAATATTTTTAAGATGCTGAAAAGCAAAGGTATAGACGGGATGGCATAATCTTGGTTAAAAATTCTTAAAAAATTTCTAATGGATCGAATCATCGAAAAGAAAAAGTGGCCGCCCAATAAAATTCTCGCGGTGTTAGGCATAATGGTATTCATGCTATTGGTAGTGTATTTGATTTTTTTTCGTGATAATGGGAGTAAAATTTATGTAGATAAGGATAGGGTAACTATTTCGACTGTGAAAGAAGAATTATTTCAGGAATTTATACCGGTTGATGGCATCGTTTTCCCGAAAACGACCATTTATATTGATGCCATCATGGGAGGAAATGTCCAGGAACTATATGTGGAAGATGGCGCAATACTTCAGAAAGGTGATAAGATTCTGAAACTTGTGAATACAAGTCTTGAATTGAGCTATATGGAACAGGAAACACGCATTTTTGAAGCAATCAATAACCTGCAAAACAGTAAGATAGCGCTCGAACAAAATAAATTTGTCAGGCAGAAAGAGATTGTTTCACTCCGCCAGGAGATTGAGTTGGCTACTGCCGGTTTCAACAGGATGAAACAATTGTATTCGGATAGTCTTATTTCAACACAGGAGTTTGAAGACCATGAACGTGCATACCGCTATTCACGCAAGCAACTGGAAATATCGATCGAACTGCAGCGACTCGATTCTATCTCAGCATCACGCCGTTATGGACAGATTGATATCTCGATGGAAAGACTTTTTCAGAATTTGAATCTGTTGAAAGAAAGTCTGGGAAACCTTTATGTGAAAGCACCTGCCGACGGCAAACTTTCCTCGTTTAATATTGAGGTGGGCCAAACGGCCAATGCCGGTGAACATCTTGGGCAGATCGACATTCCAGATGATTTCAAACTAAGGGCAAATATCGATGAACGTTATATTTCACGCGTCTCATTGGGTCAGGAGGCTGAATTCGATTTCGAAGGAAGATCGTATTTACTGACCATTCACAAAATTTATACCGATGTAAATGCTGGTTCATTTCAGGTAGATTTATTTTTTACTGACAGCTATCCTGAACACATCAAACGGGGACAAACCCTGCAACTAAAACTCAAATTCAGTGGTATAACGAATGCAATAACGGTGAAAAGAGGTGGATTTTTCCAACATACTGGTGGAAACTGGATCTTTGTGGTTGATCCGACTGAATCGTTTGCAACAAAACGTCCGATCCGTATCAACCGCCAGAACACGCTTTCGTATGAGGTTGTTGAAGGACTTGAGCCTGGTGAAAAAGTAATTACTTCATCGTATGAATCCTTTGGAACCAAGGATAAAGTCGTTTTTAAATAGTTTATATTTATGAATACCAAATAATTAAATATATGGTTAATATATTTTATCCCGGTTTGGAGACAGAATAGTAAAAAAGGACAAAACTTATAAATAATTATTGAATCTAAATCACAGACAATATGATAAAGGCAGAAAAACTAACGAAGATCTTTCGCACCGATGAAGTAGAAACTACTGCATTGAATGCGGTTTCTTTTGAGATTAAAGAAGGTGAGTTTGTGGCAATCATGGGCCCGTCGGGTTGTGGAAAATCAACTTTACTAAACATTCTTGGCTTACTCGACAATCCCACCTCAGGCACTTACACATTTCTTGGACATGAGGTTTCGAAAAACAGTGAGCGCCAGCGTGCCAATCTGAGAAAGCACAACATTGGATTTGTTTTTCAAAATTTCAATCTGATTGATGAACTCACTGTCTTTGAAAACGTTGAATTGCCATTGATTTATCTGAATATGGCAACCCGCGACAGGCGAACAAGGGTGAATGAGGTGCTTGAGCAAATGCAGATTGCCCACAGAGCAAAGCATTTTCCGCTTCAGTTATCCGGAGGCCAGCAACAACGTGTGGCAGTTGCCCGCGCTGTGATAGCAAAACCTTCGCTGATACTCGCTGACGAACCTACAGGTAATCTTGATTCGGCACACGGCGAAGAAGTGATGAATCTATTGAATGACCTCAATATCAGTGGAACAACCATCATTATGGTGACTCACTCACAACGTGATGCTGAATACAGCCGACGGGTGATTCGTTTGTTTGACGGTCAGATCATCAATGAAAATATCAAAAAGAATATTTTATAATATTAATAATCAACGTCATGCGTGAAGTTGTAATCCTTATTCCAGATATCGACAAAGACCAGAATGTCGAGATTGATGTCCGGATCGACGGACGAAAGCGTAGCCTGCAATACCGTGTCGAATTGCTTGAGTGGGAAGGTAATATTGTGAGCGGCGAAGAAAAAGTTCAGGTCTTGAAACACAAAATAGAATCCTATGACAAAGACTGGGAACTGGTCGAAATAGGTCCCCCGACAGAAAAAAACATCACATTGATGTTTAAGCGAAAGCTGGGAGAATAATAAATAAGCGCTTTAAGGGCGCTAAACTGAACCAAATTGCCAGGAGTAGAAATTGAATGTTGAAAGTGACATACTAAAACTAAAATATAGATTACACCATGTACCTGAATCAACTGAGAATAGCGCTAAGAAATATTTTTAAACACAGGATTTCATCTTTCGTCAATGTGCTTGGTCTGGCAATTGGCCTCGCAAGTTTCATACTGATTCTTTTGTATGTGGTAGACGAATTACGATACGATACCTATCATAAAAATGCTGATTCCATCTATCGTCTGGTGAGTATTTCCGACTTTGAAGGTGTTGGCGAACAATCGGCAAGCGCTCCATTTCCTGTTGCTCCAACACTTGTCAATGAGTTTCCGGGCATGATAGAGCGTGTGGTAAGAATCTTTAATTTTCAGGCACCACGCAGCCTGATACAATTGGATGACAAGGTTTATAACGAAAGGAAACTGTTTTTTGCCGATTCGAATTACTTTCAGATGTTCGATTACACTTTCATTTACGGCGATCCTCAAACTGCATTGAATGAGGCATTTGCTGTTGTAATCACCAAAGAAACATCTGAAAAATACTTTGGAAAAGAAAATCCAATGGGAAAAGTTTTACGGTATGAAGACACTTTCGATCTGAAAGTGACTGGTGTTATTGAGAAAGTACCTTCAACCTCGCATTTCAGATGGGATTTTATGGCTTCGATGTCCTCTGTGAAACAATTATTCAGGGGCACCTTGCCCGAAACCTGGGTTTGGAATCCCTGCTGGACTTATATTCAATTGAAACAAGGCGTTAAACAATCGCAATTGGAAGCTGCTTTTCCTGAATTTGTAAAGAAGTTCTATTATGACGCGACCAAAGAAAGTGTTCATCTTTATCTGCAGAAACTAACTGATATTCATCTGTATTCCCACCTTGATTATGAGATTGAACCAAACGGAAACAATAGTTATGTGCATATATTATCCACCATTGCTATTTTTCTTCTGATCATCGCGACTATCAATTTCATGAACCTGAGCACTGCCACTTCCGGTTCGCGTACCATCGAAATCGGGATGAAAAAAGTGATCGGCGTAGAGAAATGGCAACTCGTGGTTCAGTTTCTGGGCGAGGCGCTTATCATTAGTTTTCTGGCACTGATTTTTGCTTTATTGATAGTTGAGTTATTTTTACCCTACTTCAATATGCTGGCAGCTAAGAATTTAAGTCTGAAATTGTTTGCACATCCCATCTGGTTTTTTGCTCTCATCCTTTTAGGATTAATAACTGGATTGTTGTCTGGTTTGTACCCTGCGTTTTACCTTTCATCATTTTTGCCACTAAAAGTCTTGAAAGGGCATTTCAATGGCAATTTCAAATCAGGATTGGCACGAAAAATTCTGGTTGTTATTCAGTTTACCATTTCTATCATATTAATTATAAGTACATTAACCGCTTTTGATCAACTTCATTTTCTTCGTAACGCGAATCTTGGATT
>CAJBPB010000350.1 GCA_903957365.1 uncultured Bacteroidota bacterium | reverse complement strand
ATTTATTCATGAAAATTACTGTCATCAACCTGACTGGGATTTTCGTCTGGGCGAAGGAATATCAGCCAGATTGGCCGACCTGATGCAGTTCGATGACCGTCGTATCGGCCTCGCCTATTCAATGATGCTCAGTCTGCCCGGAACACCGGTAATTTATTATGGTGATGAGTTTGGCAAAGAAAACGATGAATCATACTACCGTGAAATGATACAGTTGACAGGTAAAAATGATACGCGATTTCATGTTCGCGGTAAAATTGACTGGGTGAAGCGTGAAGCACAACTAAAACAGCCTGAAACCTTTCAGGCAAAGGTATTTAACCGGATTCAGCAACTGCTCAATGTGCGCAAAAAACATAGAGCTTTCGGTCGCGGAAGCATTGAATTTCTTGAAATAAAAGATGCGGATGGCAAATTAAACACTGCTATACTCGCATACTGGAGGGTGTATCAGGATGAAAAAGTTCTTGTCATTCAAAACCTTTCCGAAACAGCCCAGCGTGTTCAGACACCCGCTGTTTCTGACGTACTTGTTGATCTGCTTTCCATCGAACGTCCGGTTTCAAAATTTCTGAATCTTGCGCCATTTGAATACAGATGGTACAGACTACACTGATAATTAACATTTGATTATCAAATCTATACACTAAATAAACTGAATGCTGTTAAAACTAAAAATATGACAAATAGATCCTTTGATGCCGTAATTTTTGATCTCGATGGTGTGATTACCAAAACAGCGCTTGTGCACAGCGCCGCATGGAAAAAAATGTTTGATGATTTTTTATTGGAACACAGCAAAAAAAGCGGTAATCCTTTCGTGCCATTCTCACACAAAGATGATTACCTTCCTTATGTGGATGGAAAACCACGTTACAAGGGAGTAGCTGATTTTCTGGCATCACGTGGAATAGAACTTCCTTTTGGTGAAGTTGAAGATGGCAACGACAAGGAAACTGTCTGTGGACTTGGAAACCGCAAAAACGATGCTTTTAACGAAGTGCTGCGCCGCGATGGCGTTGAGGTTTATCCTTCTACGGTTGCACTGATGAAAGAATTGCGTGAAAAAGGTTACCGGGTTGGTGTGGCATCATCCAGCAAAAACTGTGAAGGAGTGCTCGAAGCAGCTGGACTGGCTTACCTGGTTGAGACACGTGTTGATGGTGTCGTTTCGGCAGCCATGGGATTGAAAGGCAAACCCGAAGCCGATATTTTTACTACAGCAGCAGCAAATCTGGGCTGCAGTGCTGAACGCAGTATTGTTGTTGAAGACGCTGTTTCAGGTGTTCAGGCTGGCAGGAACGGTAATTTCGGACTTGTTTTGGGAATTGCCCGTGAAGAAAATGCAAGCGAACTCATCTCGGGAGGTGCGGATTTTGTGGTTGAGGATCTTAATGAGACAAATCTGGAAAAGTTGAGCGAATGGTTCGAGCAAGGTCAGAATAATGATGCCTGGTCGATCACTTATTTCGATTATGACACAAAAAAAGAAAGATCCCGCGAAGCACTGCTGACCACTGGCAACGGTTATTTCGGAACCCGGGGAGCAATGGAAGAATCATCTGCCAATCCAATCAATTATCCCGGAACCTATATGGCAGGCATGTATAACCGCCTGTCAACACCTGTGTCCGGAAGAGACATTGAAAATGAAGATTTTGTAAATATTCCCAATTGGCTTCCAATCACATTTCGTATTGATGATGGCGACTGGTTCGATGTCAATAAAGGAAAAATAATTTCAATAAAACGAACGATTCACTTTGGCAACGGCATGCTTGAACGCAGTATGCTGGTGCAGGACGAACAATCAAACCAGACCAGGATTGTGTCAAGGCGGTTTGTAAGCATGCACAATCCGCTGCTGGCAGCCATACAATACGAAATTACACCACTCAATTATACCGGAAAAATATGTATCAAAAGTAGTCTGGAAGGAAATCACATTAATGATGGTGTGGAACGTTACAAATCGCTTAACCAGAAGCACCTTGAAATTATTGAGCAAGGCCGTTCTGAAGAAAATATTTATCTTGTCGCTGCAACAACGCAAAGCAAGCATAAAATTGCAATTGCTGCCAGCCACAAACTGATTGTTGACAATACGATCATGTCAGTAGCATCACATTTCGAAGAGACTGATGGTCAGGTAACTGAAAAATTCTCTGTCGAGGCCGCTGAAAATATTCCGGTAATGCTTGAAAAAATTGTTGCAATATGCAGCGATAAAGAGATATTTATTAAGGATGCTAAAACATACGCAATCAATGCTTTAGATGAGAGTATGTCATTTGAAAAGTTGCTTGCCGAAAGTGAAAATGAGTGGAAAACGCTCTGGAATAGTTTCGATATAAAGATCGATGGCGACCGGATGTCACAAAAATTACTGCGTCTGCATTTATTTCATTTATTGGTTTCAGTTTCACATTTCAACAAGCAACTCGATGCGAGCATTACTGCCCGTGGATTGCATGGAGAGGCTTATCGCGGGCATATTTTCTGGGACGAATTATTTATTCTGCCACTGTATGATTTTCAACTTCCTGAAGCTGCACGCGCCATGCTCATGTATCGTTACAACCGTCTTGACGAAGCGAGAAATTACGCATTCCAGTATGGTTACAATGGTGCAATGTTCCCGTGGCAGAGCGGCAGCGATGGCCGTGAAGAAACACAGGTAATTCATCTCAATCCGCTTACGGGCGAATGGGGCGATGATTACAGTTCGCTGCAACGGCATGTTTCGCTTGCCATTGCCTATAATATTTGGGACTATTACTGGATAACCGGCGATACATCTTTCCTTTCAGACTATGGCGCAGAGATGTTTTTCGAAATCTGTCGTTTCTGGGCGAGCAAGTCGAATCTTAATGAACAAACCGGCCGTTACGAAATTTTTAATGTAATGGGACCGGATGAGTTTCATGAACACAATGATAATTGCCCGGATGGCGGATTGAAAGACAATACCTACACTAATCTGATGGTGTCATGGCTTTTCAATAAAGCCGGAGAAATTGCTGCAGTTATAGGTGAAAATACCTTGACTAATCTGGGTTTCACAAAAACCGAACGCGAAAAATGGGTTGAGATTTCATCAAAAATCAATCTGGTTATCAACGAAGATGGAATACTGGCACAATACGACGGATATTTTGAACTGGATGAACTCGACTGGAATTATTACCGTCAGAAATACGGAAATATCTATCGCCTCGATCGAATTCTTAAAGCCGAAGGAAAATCGGCTGATGAATTCAAAGTTGCTAAACAGGCAGATACATTGATGACTTTCTATAACATCAATAAATCGGAAGTAGATGCCATTCTCGAAAAACTCGGTTACAATCTACCTGATGATTATCTCGAACGCAACCTGAATTATTACCTTAACCGCACTTCCCATGGCTCTACATTGAGTCGGGTTGTGCATGCGCGGCTGGCAGCCATGACAGGAAACAAGAAACTCAGCTGGGAATTATATCAGGATGCATTGGGAAGTGATTATGTTGATATTCAAGGCGGTACAACTGGCGAAGGAATACATGCAGGTGTAATGGCCGGTACAATTCTGATTGCATTAAATACTTTTGCAGGAATAAATTACCGCGAAAAGTATTTATCCGTTAATCCTGATCTACCTTCGCAATGGAATCAGATGACATTCAATCTTAACTTTAAAGGAACCCATTTCGATTTTGTAATTAAATCGGATGAAATTCTGGTTAAAGCAAACCAAACGGCAGTAATTTTGGTTGCAAATCATGAATTTGCTTTAGAAGGCGATTCATGGAAAACAATTAAATATAAAATCTAAAATCATGTTAAACGATAGAATAACCGTTACCAATAAGCACATCAATGCAGCCAATGTGATTGCAGATGAAGTGCTTACATTAATCTCACCTAATTATATAATTGCAATCGGTGGTGAGGTGGGTTCTGGAAAATCGACACTTGCTTATGCGCTTGCTCACCGCCTGAAAAAAGAGGGGATCAAAAGTAAAATCATTGATCTTGACGATTTTTATAAGGTTGCGCCCTTCAGCCGGAAAGCGTGGCGCCGTAAAAATGGTATCGAAAGTGTTGGCCCGGAAGAATATGATTGGGATAAAATCAACGAAGTGATCGACGATTTCAGGAACGACCGCGAATCGACCATGCCTTGTGTTGACCTTATCACCGATGAGGTTGATATGATCACCACCTCATTCAAAAATATTGAAGTCGCTATTATCAACGGCCTGTATGCTACCAAACTGAATCAGGCGAATTTCAGGGTTTTTATTGAACTTACCTACACAGAAACCAAAGAAGCACAACTTTTTGGAGGAAAGGAAGAAATGACCGAATTCCGCAAACAGATTCTCGAACGTGAGCATGAAATGGTACAGTCACTGAAGCCAGGTTGTCAGATGTTTTTCGATTTTGACGCATCATTGGATAAGTACCATCTCTGAAAATTTATTCCAGAACCAAAAAATAGCCTGAACTGAAGTAAAATTTATACAAAAACCCGAATATATGTTAGGAGACGTACTACTTATCACTGAAAAACACCAGAAAGCAGGAGATGCAATTATTGATTTGATTTTGAAAAATCCAAAATCAAAAATGATGATAGGAATTTCGGGCGAATCTGGTTCCGGAAAATCAGAACTGGCGCATGTCATTGCCAAAGGATTACGCAAACACGGTATTATTGCGAAACCACTGCACATCGACAATTATTACCGGATTCATCCGCTCGAACGAACTGAATGGCGTAAAATTAATGGTATTCAAAATGTTGTTGGCCCGGGTGAATACGATTGGGCTACAATTAACCGAAACATCAGTGAATTTAAGCAAAATCTGGTCTCAACCGGACCTTGTGTTGATTTGGTTACTGAACAAATTGATCAGCTGACAACCAATTACAAAGGTATTGATATGCTCATTATTGATGGTTTATATGCAATCAAAGTTGATGATGTTGATCTTTGCATTTTCATAGAACTGACTTATCACGAAACAAAAAAAGCGCAGGTAGTACGAGGAAAAGAGCCACAAAATGAATACCGGATGCAGGTTTTGGAAAAAGAACATCAGGAAGTGCAGGCATTAAAACACAAAGCCAATGTACTGATCAGCATGGAATATGAAGTGAAAATTCTGTAATGCAAAGTTGAAAATTCAAAATACAAATATCAAATTGATTGGTTAATATAATGATACACGGGTATTTTTGACCACTTTGCAATTTGATATTTACAATTTACATTTTGAATTTCATTGATTAATCATGATGTAAAATGTAAGACAATGATCAATATCTACCAGCTTTTTCCACGACTGTTTGGTAATAAAAGCCTTCAGACACAATTGAATGGAACCATAGAAGAAAACGGTTGTGGTAAATTCTCGGACATTTCAGATGAGGCAATCAGCGCTATTAAAGCGTTGGGCATCACACATATATGGCTCACTGGCATAATTCGCCATGCTTCACTTACTTCATACAGGCAATTTGGTATTCCCGAAAGTAACTCTTCAGTTGTAAAAGGCAGGGCAGGTTCGCCTTATGCCATTTGTGATTATTACGACGTTGATCCCGATCTGGCCATCCATGTTCCGGATCGCTTAAACGAATTCCAGGAGCTGGTCAATCGAATTCATGCACATAATTTACAGGTAATCATCGACTTTGTCCCAAACCATCTGGCGCGCGGTTATAAATCCATCGCCAGACCTCAGGGTATTTCAGATTTTGGCGAAGATGACGATACGAGTATGCGTTTCAGCAAAAACAACAATTTCTATTACCTGCCGGGAGAAAACTTTGAAGCGCCTGTAAGAACAAATGATCCATTATACGACGGTTCCGTTTTTATCGAATCTCCGGCAAAAGCAACCGGAAACGATTGTTTTCTGGCTAAACCTGGTATTAATGATTGGTACGAGACTGTAAAATTAAATTACGGTTTTGATTTTGAAAATAACTGTCAAGCTACAGTTGATGAAGTTCCTGATACATGGCAGAAAATGCTGCATATTATCGAATACTGGTCTGGAATGGGGGTTGATGGTTTTCGGGTTGACATGGCAGAAATGGTACCGGCAGTTTTTTTTGAATGGTTGATTCCACATGTAAAAATCAAATTTCCTGCCTTGACTTTCATCGCTGAAATTTACCAGCCACACCTTTACGAAACCTTTATCGATGCGGGTTTCGACTATCTGTACGATAAAGTGGGATTGTATAACCGGCTTGACGATGTGTTACGTCACAACCATGCTGCCGAATCGATCAGTATTTGCTGGAAGATGCTAGATGGGTTGGATGATAAAATGCTTCGGTTTATGGAGAACCATGATGAAGTACGATTGGCATCGTGGCATTTTATGGGCGATGCATTCGCCGGATTGCCGGCAGTCGCGGTTTCGGCACTTATGCACAAAGGACCATTTATGATATACAACGGTCAGGAAAGCGGCGAACAAGCCTATGGAATGACAGGATATAGTGGAGATGATGGTCGTACTTCGATTTTCGATTACTGTACAATGCCACAACATCAGAAATGGATGAATAACGGAAGGTTCGATACCAATAATCTGGATAACGATCAAAAGAGAATCTTTGGTTTTTACAGAAATATTTTGCATTTGAGACTCGAAAACGAAGCATTCAGTCAAGGATCATTCTATGACTTGATGTGGGCAAATCCATGGTACACTGAGTTTGATCCACGCTTTGTTTATACTTTTTTGCGGTACACTGAAAACCAGAAATTACTTGTTCTGGTTAACTTTCACAGCAGTGAAAGTCGCCGTATGCGTGTCAATATACCTGAAGATGCCATAAAATCAGCAGGTATTTTTACAGATACTCATGAATTCTGGCTTGCTGAAAATATGCTTGACAAAGAAAAAACTGTGGAGTTTGATCCACTCACTCTATCATCAAAAGGAATTAAGCTAACTTTAGAGCCGCTTGAAGTCGCAATTTTGAAACTTTATCCTTTCACAAAGCCCTAATGAACCCGAATCACATGAAAATAGTTGAAAAAGACGCCTGGCTCGAACCAGTAAATAATGCTGTTACTGAACGCTATTACCGGTTTAAAGACAGGCTTACCCAGATTGAATCCAGTTTTGGAAGTTTGAAAGCATTTGCTACAGCTGATGAGGTTTTTGGATTTAATTACGATAAAATCAGAAAAGGATGGTGGTTTCGCGAATGGGCACCGGCTGCTTCAAAAGTATATTTGTTTGGCGATTTTAATGATTGGGACAAAAAAGCCAATCCATTGATTAACAATGGCCATGGCATCTGGGAAATATTTCTTGACAATGAAACCTATAATACAAAACTTGTACATGGGGGTTTGGTGAAGTTGAACATCCATAGCTCAATGGGCGAAAATGAGCGAATTCCGGTATATATCAAAAGAGTTCTGCAGGACGAAAACACAAAAGATTTCTGTGGTCAGTTCTGGAATCCTGACAAAACATACAAATTCAAAAATGCCAATCCGAAACCCTTAAAAAACAAACCTCTCCTGGTGTATGAATCACACATTGGGATGGCTCAGGAAACTGAAGGAGTTGGTACGTACAATGAATTCAAAGACAATATTTTACCAAAGATTGTAAAAGCCGGTTACAATGCGGTGCAATTGATGGCAATTGCCGAACATCCGTATTATGGATCATTCGGTTACCATGTTTCCAATTTCTTTGCAGCCAGTTCCCGTTTCGGAACACCCGAGGAACTGAAGGAGCTGGTTGACACTGCACATGGACTGGGTTTGATTGTAATCATGGACATTGTGCATTCCCACACGGTAAAAAACACCCGTGAAGGATTGAATATGTTCGATGGAACCGATTATCAATACACACATGCAGGTGATCGGGGTGATCATCCACTCTGGGATTCAAAGCTTTTTAACTACGGTAAAGTTGAAGTGCTGCAGTTTCTTTTGTCGAACATCCGTTATTGGCTCGATGAATATAAATTTGACGGTTATCGTTTTGATGGTGTAACGTCGATGATATATTTCCACCATGGTAATGGCGTTGATTTCACCAGTCCGGAGCAGTTTTTCACCGAAGGTGTTGAGTTTGACGCGATCACTTATCTCCAATTGGCTAATCAACTCATGCATCAGGTGAACAAAAATTCGATCAGTATTGCTGAGGAAGTGAGCGGTATGCCTGGCCTATGCAATACAATCGAAGATGGTGGCATCGGTTTCGATTACCGTTTGGGAATGGGATTACCCGATTTCTGGATCAAATTACTCAAAGATCAGTCCGACGAAAACTGGAACATCCACGAAATGTTCAGCACGATGACCAACCGGCATTTCGATATCAAAACGATTGCCTATGCCGAATCGCATGATCAGGCACTTGTGGGCGACAAAACAATCGCTTTCAGGCTCATTGACAAGGAAATGTATTTCAACATGGCCAAAGACCAGGAAAATCTGATTGTGGATCGGGGTATTGCCTTACATAAAATGATCAGGTTGTTTACAATTTCGTTAGGTGGCGAGGGTTGGTTAAACTTTATGGGAAATGAGTTTGGCCATCCTGAATGGATAGATTTTCCACGTTTGGGAAACGACTGGAGTTATCAGCATGCCCGCCGGCAATGGTCACTCGTCGAAAAAGATTTTCTGAAATACCATTGGTTATCAGATTTCGATCGGGCCATGATAAAACTTGTTAAGGATAAGAACATTATGCTCTCGATGCCTCCCTGGCTGATGCAGGCTGATGAAGAAACCAAAACACTTGTTTTCGAACGAAACAATATGATTTTTGTATTTAACTGGCATACATCCAATGCGTTACCAGGATATGAAATACAGGTGAAACGAACCGGTGATTACAAAATTATACTATCCACGGACGATAAAACTTTTGGAGGATTCGGACGTATCGATACCGATTTCCATTACCCAACTTATGTAAGAGACGGATTGGTGTTTATGAAAATTTATAATGTAAGCAGAACAGCATTTATTCTGGAGCGGATTGAAAAGTAAGCGATGACAGAAAGTTCATTCTGTTAAGTCACTTTCAGATAAACCGTTCACCCTTTTCCACTTTGATATCATTCACAAATTGTCTGATTTGCTGCTCATCTTCTTTGCGGCAGATGAGCAGTGCATGGTCTTCTTCAACAACAATATAATCGGTAAGGCCCTGCATCACAACGAGTTTATCTTTGGGCATATTCACGATGCAACCAAAAGAATCATAGGCAAGCACATTATTCCCAACGATTGTGTTTTTATTGTTGTCTTTGTTTCTGATATCGTACAGGGAACCCCATGTTCCCAAATCACTCCATCCAAAATCAACTGACATAACGTACACATTATCTGCTTTTTCCATCACTCCATAATCGATTGAAATATTACGGCAAACGGAATACGTTTGTTTAATAAATTCTTCTTCTTCAGAAGTTCCATACTTGGAAGCTCCTTCTTTAAAAAGCTCATTTACTTCTTTAAGATGACTTTCAAACGCTTCATGAATTGATTTCAAAGACCAGATGAAAATACCGGAGTTCCAGACAAAATCGCCACTTTCCAGAAATGATAAGGCAATTTCAAGACTGGGTTTTTCGGTGAAAGTTTTCACTTTTTTTAGCTTTGGCATCCCGGTTAAAACTTCACCTTCCCTGAACTGAATATACCCATAACCAGTGTCGGGCCGGCTGGGCTCAATACCAAGTGTGATCAGCCAGTTGTGGCTCTGTGCAACTTTGATTGCATCACATACATTTTCGGTAAATACGGCTTCATTCATAATGATATGATCAGAAGGAGCAACCACGATTACAGCTTCAGGGTCTTTCTGCATAATCACATGATTGGCGTATGCAATGCATGGCGCTGTATTCCGACGGGCGGGCTCGCATAAAACCTGCTCCGATTGAATGGCCGGCAATTGCTCAAGTACCTGATCACGATAAATTGTGTTGGTTACAATATAAATCTGGCTTTCGGGACAAATTTTCGTCAGACGATCAAATGTCATTTGCAAAAGTGTCTTTCCGATCCCCAATACATCAATAAATTGTTTCGGACGGGAGGTTGTACTCATCGGCCAGAACCGAGCACCAACGCCACCAGCCATTATAACACAGTAATTGTGATTTATTTCTTTCATCTTCTTGTTGTTTTATTGAGTTTTATAAAATTCAAAAAGTCCTTCATTTCTTCATCCGAAACCGATTTTACTCCGGCTATCGGACTGAAAAGATACAACCTTTTTGAAGCAAGACAAGCACATTTGAATCTTTTTCGTTGTACATGGAGTTTTTGAAAAACCCTTCCGTCTGCGATTTTAAAATAACTGCCATCGGCAATCCTCGTCAGTTCAACTTCATTGGGATCAGCCTGCTGCTGGTTGTATGATTTCAAAACACGGGTGAGCTCCACATCCGAACCATCGGTTGCTTTTGCATGTTGTACCGATCTGATCAATACCTTTTTAAGATCATCAGGGAAAATGTTATTTTCAAAATAAGGTTGCATCAGCAAATGATACGTCTGTTTCCATTCAATACCATGCGGCATCACTTTTCTTCCAAAACGTTCAAAAACAATAAGATGTGCCAGTTCGTGAACAAATGTTATGAGGAAACTGTATGGATTCAGGTTTTGATTGACCGATATCCGGTGAGGTAATCCCCGCATTCCGGCACGATAATCACCAAGTTTGGTAGCGCGCGGCCTCGAAATACGAAAAGCAATTTTATAACGGACAATGTCAGACGAAATGCTGTCAACAGCGCCTTCAGGCAGATATTTACGAAGAATATCCTTATCCTCTTTCCTCATTGTGAAGCTGAATATCTATTTGTAATACTTTATATGACCATTCCGGACAATCACATTTTCTCTTCTTTTTGTGCATTTTCTGAACAGGTCTGACCGGTTGTTTCAAACTGGAACAGGACGCAAAAGACAAGCCCATCAGAACCAATACGATGAATAAAATCACTCTTCTTTTAACCACTTTCCCAATTCAATTTTGCTGCAAAAGTATTCAATTTGATGGTCAGATAATTATTACCATGCAATACTATTCTGATAATACTGACAAACAGATGATAATAAACGGCTTACAAACCAGGATTTTTGGCATAGTCGATACAATTACTTTTTGTCATTCAACAGAAACAACAGCGGTGTTTCGTTAAAATTTTTGATTTGAAAACAAATACCTCCATTTCAAAGTTATTCTCCTGCCAAACTTTCATCAATTTCACACCAATAATCCCATTTATTCGTACTTTTATCTCAAAATTATGCTGAAAAATTATGCTTAGGCTTTTAGGTGAATACCTTATTCTGATGTTTGAAACATTCAAAAAACCCGATAAGTGGCCGGTTTTCAAGCGTCAGCTGATGATTGAATTCATTGGTCTGGGTGTTGATTCCATAGGAATTGTTGCCATTATTTCTGTTTTTTCAGGAGCTATTGTTGCCATCCAGACAGCCTATAACATCGATTCGCCATTTATTCCATTGACAATGGTTGGTTTTACAACACGGCAGATGATGATACTCGAGTTTTCACCCACGATTATTAGTTTGATACTTGCAGGAAAAGCAGGTTCGAGAATTGCTTCCGAAATTGGCACAATGCGGGTAACACAACAAATAGACGCTTTGCGTGTAATGGGTGTCAATCCGGCTAACTATTTGATATTACCAAAGATAACAGCCAGCATGTTGTTCAATCCAATCCTGATTATTTTTAGCATTGGATTGGGAATCGCAGGCGGCTGGTTTGCTTGTATTTTCACCAATCTTGTTTCCTCTGCTGATTATATTGAAGGGATTCAGGCATGGTTTGAGCCATTTACGGTAACCTATGCGATCATCAAGACACTCGTTTTCGCGCTTATTATTTCGTCAGTCAGTGGATTTTTAGGTTACAATGTCGAAGGCGGATCTGTCGAGGTGGGTCGCGCAAGCACAAAAGCAGTTGTTTACAGTAGCATACTTATTATCTTTTTCGATCTTATTCTCACCCAAATGCTACTTGTATGATCGAAGTGAAAAATGTAAGCAAATCGTTTAACGACAAGCAGGTGCTCAATAATATCAGCACTGTTTTCGAAAAAGGGAAAACAAACCTGATCATAGGGCAAAGCGGATCGGGAAAGACTGTATTAATGAAATGTTGTATTGGTCTGGAATTTCCTGAGACTGGTATGATTGATTTTGACAACCGGCCATTTTCAACTGTCAGTGAGAAAAGAAGAACAGATATCCGCAAGGAAATGGGTGTGCTTTTTCAGGGAGGTGCGCTGTTCGATTCATTCAATGTGGAACAAAACGTTATGTTTCCTTTGAATATGTTTACGAATCAAACTTTACAGGAGAAACTTGACCGGGTTAATTTTTGTTTGAAACGGGTGAATCTGGAAAATGTAAGCAAATTATTTCCATCAGAACTGAGTGGTGGCATGATGAAACGTGTGGCAATCGCACGGGCAATCTCTAACAGCCCGAGTTACCTTTTTTGTGATGAACCCAATTCAGGTCTCGATCCAAAAACCGCTGAAGTAATTGATGCCCTGATCAGTGAAATAACTGAAGAATACGATATTACCACAATTGTGAACACCCATGATATGAATTCGGTTTTACAGATAGGACAAAAAATCAGCTTCCTTTACAAAGGTCATCTGTGGTGGGAAGGAGATAAAACATCAATATTAGAAACAGAAAACGCTGAATTACAAGATTTTGTGTTTTCAACAGAGTTAACCCGACGTTTGAAAAAAAGATAATCATGAATTTCCTCGACATCATCATCCTCGTTATTCTTGTACTTATGGCTATCGGTGGTTTTCAAAAAGGTCTGATCATCTCACTGACCTCTCTCATCGCGCTGGTATTGGGAATTTATGTAGCTATGTATTTCTCCGATTTTATGACGGAATTTTTACAGGTTACATTTTCAATTTATTCAAGATATCTCTCTTTGGTTGCCTTTGCATTAACCTTTATGCTGGTTGTTGTTTTGGTTAATGTTGTTGGTAAAATCGTTGAGAAATTTGTTGATATATTGATGCTGGGCATCTTCGACAAGATTGCCGGCGCAGCTTTCGGAGTTTTGAAAGGTGTTTTTATCCTGAGTGTTATAATCATGATATTGAATTACTTTCATCTGACAGATAAGTGGATCAAAAAAGAAGCGCGCGAAAAATCAAAAATGTTTCTGACTGTTGAATCTGTCGTTCCATTTTTTTACCAACGTCTCGATTTTTTACGGGAATTGAATAAAAAACTGATGGAAGACGAAGACAAAGGAACTATTTAAAACATAAAATTTGTTCAGTATTTGTCTGGATTTAATGCATATCATCATTTGAAATTACATATACATACATGGAAATCATTGAATTAAAAATCAAAAAGGACTACAGGGATTTTGTAAAATTTCCTTTCAAACTTTACAAAGACAGCTCAAACTGGGTGCCGCCCATGATCAACGATGAGTTGAAAATGCTTTGTAAAAAAACCAATCCGGCTTTTGATTTTTGTGACGCAAAATTCTGGCTTGCAAAGCAGGATGGTAATATTGTTGGCCGTATCGGTGCCATTGTAAATAACCATTACAATGTATTCCGGAATGAAAATATGGGACGTTTTACTCGTTTTGAATGCATCAATAATCAGGATGTTGCCAGTAAACTAATCGCAACTGCAGAAGAATGGCTGAAAGAACAGGGTATGAGCGGCGCATACGGTCCTTTGGGTTTTTCCAACCTTGATTTACAAGGAATGCTTATCGAAGGTTTCGATCACCTGCCATCTATCGCTTCTGTGTATCATCAGCCATATTATCAGGCATTTGTAGAATCCTGTGGATATGAAAAAGAAATTGATTGGGTTGAATTCCGGCTTACCGTTACAGATGCTGCGATGGATAAAGCTTTACGCGGTGCCGAATTGGTAAAAAAACGATACGGTATCGAGGTGATACATTTCAACACGACCAAAGAACTCACACCTTTTGCTCCCAAACTTTTTGAGATCCTGAATGATTCGTTCGACGTTTTGCCATTTGTAGCGCCAATGGACGAAAAAATGATCAAATTCTATTCCGACAAATATATGCCTGTTTTGAATCCCCGCTTTGTGAAAATGGCAAAAATGAATGGCGAAATCATCGCCTTCATGGTCGGATTACCCAGCATGTCACTTGCCATGCAGAAAGCAAATGGAAGATTGCTTCCTTTCGGGATATTTCATCTTCTGAAAGCAAAAAAGGGAACTGAAGGCAATACCATGGATCAGATGCTGACCGGCATTAAGAAAGAATTTCATTCAACCGGAGCCGTTGTCCTTCTGCAGGCAGAGCTTCAGAAAGAAATGCTGGCACACAATCTAAAATATATTGAAACAACCGGTATTTTTGAAACAAACCTGCGTGCTATTTCGAACTGGAAGAATTTTGAGCATATTCAACACAAGCGCAGAAGGTGCTTTAAGAAACTATTTGTTTGATGCAGATTCAACCGTAATGATGAAGTTTATCCATTGATTTCACACTCGAAAATTCGTTTGAAATTTTCAATTACAGATCTTTTGACTTCTTCAATATCAATTTTGTAACCAAGTTCTTTTGCCAGAGATGTGACACCCCGATCAGTGAAACCGCAAGGATTGATCAACTGATAAAAATCAAGTTCCGTATTGATATTAAAGGCAAAGCCATGCATCGTCACTGAACGGCTGACACGCACTCCTATTGCACATATCTTGCGCGATTTCATTTTATCCTGAACATCCAGCCAAACACCGGTTGCACCATCAAGACGGGTCGCGTGAATTTTATAATGCTTTAATACTGCTATTATTACCTCCTCCAACCGAAAAACATATTCTCTTACTCCAATTCCGAAAGCTTCGAGATTAATGATCGGATAACCGACAATTTGTCCGGGACCGTGATACGTGATATCGCCTCCGCGATTGGTTTTATAGTAGCTTGCGCCTTTTGATTTCAGAAATTCTTCATTAACAAGCAAATTATCTGCTTTACCACTGTTCCCCAAAGTGAAAACGTGTGGATGCTCGACAAGTAAAAAATGACCGGCAGAATTATCGGCTGTTTGTAACTGTTTTGATTTTACCACTTCACCCAGAATTGATTCCTGAAGTTCCCAGGCTGCACCATAATCCATCAGGCCTAAATCTTTTACACTGATTTTTGTCATATTACAGCAAATGTTTTTCGGCTTTGTATGAACTTCGCACCATTGGACCACTTTCGACATGACGAAATCCCATTCGCAAGCCTTCGGCTTCATAAAAAGCAAATACTTCGGGAGTAATATATTCAACCACAGGCAAATGGCTTTTTGTTGGCTGCAAATACTGACCAATGGTCATGATACTAACCCCAACTGCCAACAAATCAGCCATCGTTTCAAGAACTTCTTCCTTTGTTTCGCCCAGTCCGAGCATCACTCCCGATTTGGCCTTTACACCAGCTTTGGCAATAATCTCCAACACCTTCAGACTCTTGTCATACTTCGCCCGGCTTCGTACCCATGGAGTTATCCGCCTGACAGTCTCAACATTATGAGAAATCACTTCCGGTGCGGCGCCTGCAACCTGAAGAATAAGTTCTTCATTGGCATCAAAATCTGGAATAAGTGTTTCCATAGTGGTCTCCGGACAAGCTGCTTTAATAGCCAGGATGGTTCTTGCCCATATTCCGGCACCACCATCCTTCAGGTCGTCACGATCGACAGATGTAAGCACAACATGTTTCAATTTCATCAGGCGAACCGATTCGGCGACTCTCTCCGGTTCCCCTTCATCAACAGGTAAAGGACGACCTGTTTTTACATTACAAAAACCACACGAACGGGTACAGATATCACCAAGAATCATAAGTGTTGCGGTGCCACGTCCCCAGCATTCATGCATATTCGGACAATGGCCACTTGTACATATTGTGTGTAACTTATGATCATCAACTATTTCACGGACAGAAAGATAAGTCTTTCCGGCGGGTACTTTCATTCTAAGCCATTCGGGTTTGCGGAGTAATATATTTGTGCGGGTATTTTCCATTTTTTCGTATTATATCAATTCTATTAGAATTGCCAAAATTAGTGGATAAAGGATTACCGGAATTTTTTCATTGTGATTTCACCGATAATCCCATAAACACCGAAGTCAGATTACAGGTAAATCGTTGGTCGTTTTTACATTGATTTCTTACTTCTCCAGAACAACAAATGCGCTTGCCATTTCCTTTACATGGGAAATGGAAAGATGAATTATTGTAATATTCTGTTGTTCAACGTATTCTTTCACTTTTCCATGTAAATTAATTACCGGTTTACCAAGATCATCGTTTTCAACTTCAATTTCGTGAAATGCCATCCCAAAACGATATCCTGTTCCGAGGGCTTTAAAAAACGCTTCCTTTGCTGCAAATCTGGCAGCATAATGTTGAAAGATGGTTGCTCTTTTTTCGGCATATTCCTGCTCCAGAACAGTGAAAAGTTTGTTTTTCAATGCCGGATTGTTTGACAGATGCTTCTGCATCCGTTCAACCTCGATGATATCTGTTCCAATGCCGTAAATCATAAACAATAATTAATGTAAGTGTTCTTAATCCAGAATGAAATAAACCATGTAATGATTTAATTGCTCAGGCGCTTGGCTACTTCAACAAATCGCTCAATATCATCAGCCGTTGTATCAAATGAACACATCAGTCGTACCTCATGCTTTTGCTCATTCCAGACATGGAAGAAATATTCAGCCTGAAGTTGTTCGATTATTTCAACCGGCATCATTACAAAGACACCATTGGCCTCAATGCGGCGACTAAGACTAAACCCTTTTACTTCACTCAGACTGGCACCAAGCATCTGTGCCATATTATTGGCATGCGTAGCGTTACGTTTCCAGACACCCGTTTCAATATAGGTGATAAACTGAGCGATGATAAAACGCATTTTACTGGCTAACTGCATCCCCTGCTTCCGGTTATACTCAAATCCTTCGGATAATGATTTATTAAGAAAAACAACTGCTTCTCCAAACATCAACCCGTTTTTTGTACCACCAAATGACAAAACATCCACACCGGTATCACTGATCATTTCCTTAAAATCACAGTTAAGCGCTACAGCAGCATTGGATATCCGTGCACCATCCACATGCAGCAACATATTGTTTTTGTGCGCAAAATCAGCAAGTTGACGTATTTCACCGATACTGTAAACAGTTCCCATTTCAGTAGTCTGTGAAATAGTAATCAATCTTGGCTGCACATGGTGCTGAAAACCTATACTATTTAAAAAAGGGGCAATTTGTTCTGGTTTTATTTTACCGTCATCAGTATGAACAGTCAATATTTTACTACCCGTTAAAGCTTCGGGAGCGCCACCTTCATCTTCATTCAGATGTGCAGAATGCGCGGCAATAACTGCCTCCCACGGACGTAATAACTGTCTTACTGCCAAAACATTGGCTCCTGTTCCATTATACACGAAAAATACTTCGGATTCACTCCCAAAAATTCCATGAAATACATGCTTTGCTTTTTCCATCAATGGATCTTTTTCACCGTATGAAGGGTGATGACCCTGATTGATATCAATCAGCGCCTGCATAATTTCCGGAGAGGCTCCCGACCAGTTGTCACTGGCAAAGCTCTTTCGGATTGTTTTATTGTTTGTCATAATTTAATTTTGTGCAAAAAATTTAAATGCCTGATAAACAAGAAATGCGGGCCAGACCATCGCTTTTAAAAACCCAAGTACACCCATCCAGAAGCCTGCGGCATGCGAAATAAAATATACTGCTGCTCCGATTAAACCGAGTCCATAAACGGCACCTGATTGTGCTCCGTGTTGCATTTCTGATTTCATGATCCAAATTTTTAGTTAATGTTTAAAATATATATAATCAATGTTTTATATGTATTAACCTTTTTAAATCCAATAGTTAAATTCAACGGTATAAAGGTATAAAAAAGGAATGGATCAAATTTTTTAGAATCGTTGAAAAGTAAAAGTGTTTGGCATTTTTATGAATCTACCCTTCTCCACAAATAACCTGGTCAATTGAAATCAAATTTATTCTGAAATATGTTTGGCTATTCTATCGGTCTTCTTAAGCTTTCTTTGTTTATTTGCACTATTAAAATTTTGTCTGTAAAGTTCGCTATCGAGACATACAATACCAGCCGACTTTATCGATGTACACGAATTATAAACAGTATAACTTTGAAAATAGAATGAAAATGTGGATGATTGTTTTACTGTCTTTTATTGGATTAATCGTTCTGTTGATAGCAGGTTTTCTTTTTTGGATAAGTTCGAACAGCTACAAGCCGCCCAAAAAAGAAATACTGAAATTAACACATCAGCAGTTACCAGGCTTTCTGCTGTCAAACCGGTTACACCTGGCCTCATGGAATATTGGTTATGCTGGTCTGGGCAAGGAAATGGATTTCTTTTACGATGGAGGAAAAGAAACCATAGCAACTGCAACACAGTCTGATAATTACCTGAAAGGAATTTTGAATATTCTCAAAAAAAACGAATCCATTGATATTTGGTTGTTACAGGAAGTAGATAAAAAAGCAAAACGAAGTTATTATAAAAACGAGATTGAAATGATCGGGAAAAACCTTCCGGCTTTCAATACCGTTTTCGCGACCAATTATAAAGTTCCTTTTATTCCCTTTCCTGTTTTACAACCGATGGGAGAAGTTGAATCAGGACTGATGACAATGAGTGTATATAGTCCCAAATTAAACAATCGGCACGCTTTTCCGTTGATTGCAGTCTGGCCTGATAGTTTATTCCTTCCCGATCGTTGTTTTATCGAAACGCGCATTGCAACCAGAAACGGAAAAGAACTGATTGTCATTAACACACACAATTCTGCGTTTATTACAGACAAAAAACTGATGGATAAAGAACTGGCTTTGATCCGTAACCTTATGATGACTGAATTCCTGGCAGGAAATTATGTTGTCGCTGGTGGCGACTGGAATATGAATCCATACAATTTCATTCCGGCTGGTGAATTCAATGGCCATCGGTATGTTCCATCATCGTTAATAATGAACAAGAGTTTTATGCCATCAAACTGGCAGGTTGTTTCTGACAATAAAGTTCCAAGTAACCGGTTTATGGATATGCCTTATGAAAAGGGCAAAACGGGCACAACAACCATCGATTTTTTTGTGCTTTCGCCCAATATAAAACTCAATAAAATGATTACTGTTGATCTTGGTTTCGAATTCAGTGACCACAATCCTGTTTTCATTGATATTGAATTAACTGGTGTTTACTAGAAGAAACATTGGCTGAAATTTTTGAACTATTTAAAATTTTTTTAAAACTATTTCGTTCTATTGCAAATATTCTGGTATGACTGATAAAACTAACATTGCCAAAACTTTCGGAATTCAGGTAATTCTGGCTGTTGTGTTAACGATTATTTTGTTTTATATCGATGAAGGCTTTTATAGTTTTGCCTGGATGACGCAGCCGGGCAATTGGGTAGTTTTTGGTTTATATGTTGGGATTATCGTTCTATTCCAGTGGGTTTTATACTTATTAATCAAGCAATTATATTTTGGTCGCTTTCAATTACTTATTTCTTCATTTTTAGGTGTAGTTTTGGGATTGATTTTACTATTCTCAATGTTGTAGAATATCAATCTGGATTAATCCTGCACTTATGTCGCTTTGCTGCCGAATTGCCTTTGTTTTTCTGTTCTTATTTTGTTTTGACGAATGCAATACCCTGATTGCACAGCAAAACATATATCTAACCGAAAACGCGCGGGTTTCATTTACCTCAGATGCTCCGCTTGAACTGATCAAAGCCGGCTCAGATAAATTGCAGGGCGCTGTTGATGTTGAAAAACAAACATTCATTTTCATTTTGAATAATGCCACTTTTGAAGGTTTTAACAGTCCTTTGCAGCAGGAACATTTTCATGAAAACTATATGGAATCAGGGAAATTTCCTCGAACAACATTCTCCGGTAAAATAATTGAACCGCTAATTGTGCAGAATGGAACTGAACAAATGGTACGTGCCAAAGGCATACTCGATTTGCATGGAGTTAAACAAGAAAGAATCATCAAAGCAAAGATTATTTACAAGGATAATTTATTGATTATTAATTGTTTGTTTACAGTTTTGCTCGACGACCATCATTTACGAATTCCAAAAGTGGTATCAAAAAAAATTGCTCCTGAAATCAATGTCCTGATTGAAGCCACACTCAAAAAGGAACCTCAGAAATGAAATCAGTCCAATCATTTCAGTTAAAAATCGCAACGCAAAATCTCAGTTTCAGGAGGTTTTTACTCACTTTATTAGTTTTAATTTCTTTTCAATATTTTGTAACAGCCAACGAACTGATATTCAGAACTTATGAGCCAGATTATCATATTGAAGGAAAGAAAATAACCAGTGCGAATGAAAATCCGCAAGGATTCCTTATACTGGGAACAAGGGGCGGCATTTATTTATTCGACGGGCTTCAGTACTCCTCACTTCATTTTCCTGATAGTTTGAAAAACCATGATATTACAAACATTTATTGTCAGGGAAACAGTATTTGGGCTGGGTTATCAAATGGTTATTTGATTCATTATGAAGAATATAAATCAGAACCAACAATCATAATTACTGGAAACTCTGCCATTACCGATATTCTGACTGATCCGGAAATGAACCTTTGGATTGCCACCTATGGTGAAGGTCTTTTTATAAAGCAGGGAGATGGATTACCACAAAATTATTCTGCAAAAGATGGATTACCGGATAGTTTTGTTTACACTCTGCAAATTGATTCCTCAGGATGGGTTTGGGCAGGAACAGACGCAGGTTTGGTTCGTTGCCGGATGAATGAAAACAATATCGAAATTCAGGTTTGCAAGAACAAAGAAATGTTTCCTGATCTGATAATTCAGGCCCTTGTGCTGGATCAGAAAAACCAGCTATGGATAGGCTTTAATGAAGGTGGCGTGATTTGTTATGATACACAAAATGAAACAATAAAAATCGTAATCACATCAGAATCTATCAATAATGGAATTGTATCATCCTTGCTATCGATTGAAGAGAATATCTGGATTGCAACAAACGATGGTTCACTTTATTGTTATAATCAGAAATCGGGTTTACTGGAAAATTTTAAAGCCTCTAAGCTTAACCCATTGCCTTCCAGAATGTTAAAATTGTGTGAGAGTAATATTGGTGGTTTTTGGGTTGTGGGTGATGACAAAGTCACATGGTCGGTTGGCAGCGATATTGAGATTTTTTCAAAAGAGAATGGAAAGGAAATTGGCGAGGTTCACGCTTTGCTTGCTGATTCGAAAAACAATCTGTGGTACTGTAATGAGTTAGGATTGTATTGTAAATCAATGAATAAGAGCAACAATACATATTCCAAACAGGTATTTTCAACAAAAGATTTTAACAAAATATTTTTTACCTGTTTATTTGAGGATGCCGATGGTTTGATCTGGATTGGAACATTCGACAGAGGTGTAATTATTTTAAATCCTGAGACCGGATCATTTCATTTTTATGATGAAAAAAACGGATTGTCAAACAATAATGTTCTGTCTATTGCAGGTAAAAATGAAGAAATATGGCTTTCAACATTTGGTGGTGTTTCGCACGCAAGGAAGCATTCAGGCAGGATAGAGTTTGAACACCTGAACCAGAAAACCGGACTTGGAAATAATTATATCTATCAGATTTACATTGCACCCGACAAGCGGGCATGGTTTGCTACAGATGGCACTGGTTTAAGTTACTTTGAGAATGGAAGATTCGAGCAATTGCAAGACAGCAGAATCGTAAATAAAGCCGTGTATTCGATGACACAAGACCAGAGCGGAGCACTTTGGTTCGCTGTTGCTGATGAAGGTGTTTTCAGACTGCAAGGCGACAGCTTGCGGCAGTTCGGGCTGGCAGATGGTTTGGGATCATTATCTGTCACATCCGTTGCTATTTCTGATAATTTTGTGATTGTTGTAAATAACCACCGAATCGATTTGATTGATGCCCGAACAGGCAAAGTAACACAAACAGGCGAAAACATTGATCTTCATGATATTAAAGCCGGATTGAATGCGATCACCTCGAACGGGAAAGGAAATTTCTGGATTGGAACGCAACGTGGATATATTAGTTTGAAAAACCCATCCAGAATCGCAAAACTCAAACCCATCCTGAACCTGACAGCAGTAAAGGTAAATTTACAGGCCGTTTCATTTGATAAAAATATTGTATTGGCATACAACCAGAATTATATAAGTTTCGACTTTACAGGAATCTGGTACCCCCGTCCGGGAGATATGAGGTTTAAAATTAAACTTGAAGGACAGGATTTAGACTGGTTTTACACCCGCGACCATTCGGTCAGCTATAGTAATCTTGCTCCTGGAAACTACACTTTTCTATTGCAGGATGCAAGCAATACTGATGCCTCAGATGAAAAACAGATTTCACTTCATTTTTCAATCTTAAAACCATTCTGGAAGCGATGGTGGTTTATTACTGCTACGATTGTTGTGATATTATTGATTATTAAATTTTACTTTCAGATTCGTTTGAAAAAGTTGAAACACGAACAGCAGATTTCACACGAAAAAATGGAATTTGAGTACAGTAACCTGCGTAATCAGGTGAATCCGCATTTTCTTTTCAATAGTTTCAGCACACTTATTGCCCTAATCGAATCGGATAGTAAAAACGCGGTTAGTTATGTGGAGAAACTATCTGATTATTTCAGAAGTATTTTACAATATCGTGATACTGAATTAATTTCCATTTTTGAGGAGCGCCAACTGCTCGAAAACTATATCTTTCTGCAACAAAAAAGATATTCAACCGGATTGCAATTATTACTAAATATTCCTGCAGAAACGCAAAACAAACTCATACCTCCCATGACATTGCAGATGCTTGCCGAAAACTGTCTCAAACATAATATCGCTTCAAAGAATAAACCATTATGTATTGAAGTATTTGTTGCTGACAATTATCTGGTGGTTTCGAATAATCTGCAGCCAAAGAATAATCCTGAGGTTTCAACATCACTCGGATTGAAGAATATTTCGGAACGATACCGTCTTTTTGCAGGTAAAAAAATATTAATTGAAAAAACCCAGGATAAATTTATTGTAAAATTGCCAATTATTCAAAGGCAATAAATGTGGTCAGCATAAAAAATGTTTAAAAGAGAAGAATCAGATTATGAAAGTTCATATTGTTGAAGACGAAGAAGTTACAGCCAATCGTTTATCCAAGATGTTGCAAAACATTGATGAAGATCTTCGTGTTACCGGAATTACTGAAAGTGTTGAATCGACAGTTAGTTATTTAAAAATGAATGGGATGCCCGATTTAATTATGATGGACATTCACTTATCAGATGGCTCAAGTTTTGATATTTTTAAAAAAATCGATGTCAGTTGTCCGGTTATTTTCACAACTGCTTATGACCAATACGCGATCAAAGCTTTCAAAGTAAACAGCATTGATTATCTGCTGAAACCGATCAAACGCAATGAACTGGAAGATGCATTGGCAAAATTCAGGAAACTTTTTGAAACACGGCCAATCATCGATTATAGTCAGATCGCTTCCATGTTACAAAGTCCGAAAGAGTCATCTTTTCTCAACCGGATGATGGTAAAAGTGGGACAGCAAATCAAGTCATTTGGCATCGAAGAAGTCGCTTATTTTTATATCGATGAGAAAATTGTATTTGTCCGACTGAAAAGTGGAGACAGATATGCCATTGATTTTACACTTGATCAACTTGAAAACCAGCTTGACAGCAAAAAATTCTTTCGTCTAAACCGGAGTTTCATTATCGGTTTTGATGCCATTGATAAGCTTTATACCTTTAGTAAATCGAGGATAAAAGTACTTTTAAAACCTGCCTGCGAAATAGAATCCATTTCGAGCACCGACCGCTCTCCCCTATTCAGAGATTGGCTGAGTTGATAATAATCGCTGTCGGTCACTAAAAAAACCGGTTCACCACTGATTTTCACCCAAACGGAAATGAAATTTTTGTTTCTGTATTGTCTTGCTGTTTTTTTGCATAATCAAAAATGAAATGGTATGAAAAAATGGATGAAAATTATTGCTGTGCTTACTATTCTCGGAGTACTTGGCGCTGTTGCATTGTATGTTTTTGTTTACAACAAACCTCATCCCAGCTATGCAAAACTTGAAGCGGATTTTGTTGTAAGTTCCTCCGTTTTGTATAGTCAGTTCAAAATAAATTCAAAAACCGCATCTGAAAAATACAACGCTAAAATGCTTCAGATTGAGGGCATCTTATCAAAAATTGAAGAGGTAGATAACACATCTATTGCCTGTTTTATTATGGAAGAAGGTGTATTTGGAGATCAGGGAATACGTATCAGTATGATGCCTGAATATGCAACGGCACTTTCAACTGAAATGATTGGCAAGCAAATCAAAATCAAAGGATTGTGTGCAGGATATAACGACACAGATGTTATTCTGGAGCATGGATCTCTGGCACTGATTTACTAACCCATACTATTATTACCCAATATTTAAGCACTTTTTTAACTAAAAACAAAATGAAAATGAAGTACAGAATCATCGTTATATTCATATTGGTATTTACAGTTGCAGGTTCAACAATGCAAGCCCAGAAATACATCACAAAAAACGCTAACATCCGGTTTTATTCAGATGCGCCGGCTGAAAAAATTGAAGCCATAAACAACCAGGTAAATTGCGCATTGGACGCATCAACCGGTGATCTGGTATTCAAGGTTCTGATGCAATCATTCCAGTTTGAAAAGGCACTTATGCAGGAACACTTCAACGAAAACTATGTGGAATCTCCAAAATTTCCGAACGCGACTTTCATGGGAAAAATTGAGGGCATAAACACCATCGATTTTTCAAAAAATGGTAAATATGATGTGGTGGTTAATGGCAATCTCACAATGCATGGAGTCACCAAACCAATTAGTGAAAAAGGAACGGTTGAAGTGGTTGACGGAAAAGTAATCGCAAACTCAAAATTTACTATTGCTATTGCTGATTATGATATCAAGGTTCCGTCTGCGGTGGTTGGAAAAATTTCTGAGAAGGTTGAAATCACAGTAAATGCCAGCATGGAAAAGTATGTGAAGTAATTTCATCTTCATTATTATTTCATCCCAATTCCTTTAGATCTTGTCCAGAAGCTTAAAGCCTTAACGTAAAAGTTTCATGCCAAGGCTTGTGTATAGTCAAAAAAAAGGGATTACTTTTGGTAAGAGCGATGCACCAGGCTTGCCAAAATAACCATTTGTCTCAGTCAAAACGATGTACGCTGTTTTTAAAACAGACTGATAATTCTTTTCTGAACTTACGTGTATCTTTGTTGCTTGATAAAGCGGTAACATGATCCGGTTAAAAAGTTTCATTCAACGAATTCGAAACGCTAAATACATAACAAGCCTGACTCTTGTTGTGTTGGTTTCGTTGTCATGTTTTTTAGCTACTGATTACATTGGTTATAAAATTGTTGCGCTCTTACTCTTAATGATGGTCTCATTGCTGGCAATGTTTTTCGACACAAAGCCTGTAATCATTGCTGCGTTTCTGAGTGCCTTAATATGGAATTTCTTTTTTATTCCACCTCTGTTCACTTTTCACATCACCCATGCCGATGATACCCTGATGTTTCTATTGTATTTTGTCATTGCAACAGTGAATGCAGTTTTAACAACCAAAATAAGGGAAGCAGAAAGAAAAGCCAGAGACCGTGAACAAAAAGACAGGACAATCAAACTATATAACACCCTTTTCAACTCGCTGTCGCACGAACTTAAAACACCTATTTCATCCATAATGGTGGCCGTTGACACATTGAAAGGAGGCAATTTCTCCAAACAAATAACGGGCGAACTACTATCTGAAATAGAATTTGCTGGTTTAAGATTAAACCGTCAGGTTGAACATCTTTTGAATATGAGCCGACTCGAAAACGCGATGTTGAAACTGCATAGTGATTGGTGTGATGCCAATGAACTTGTTTTTTCGGTCATACAGAAATTTGAGTCTTATAAATCACACCTTTTATTATTTGATCCGAGAGAAGATTTCCCATTAATCAAAATAGATATTGGATTAATAGAGAATGTATTACATAATCTAATACACAATGCTATTCAATATACTCCTGATCATTCAGTCATTCGTATCACTATTTCAATGGATGACCAGACCTTTGTAATGGAGGTTTCTGATGATGGACCT
>CAJBPB010000349.1 GCA_903957365.1 uncultured Bacteroidota bacterium | reverse complement strand
TTAATAGCGGCGCTATTGAGGGATATTTTAACGAAGTATGAGGGTTTAATTCACAAAAAAATGCCAAAGGATAAATTTTAGACAATTTTTTAAATAATAATGTAACGATCAAAATCGGAAACAGAATGGTTAAATATCAGGTAATGATTGTTGCGATGATTTCGCGACTGTGACTGGTCTTTCGAAATTCACATAAATAAATTCCCTGCCAGATACCTAAGCCAAGGTTTTTGTTGATAATAGGAATCTGAATAGAATTTCCGGTAAGAAATGTCTTTATATGGGCAGGCATATCGTCATCACCTTCGAAAATATGCGAATAATCAGGATCACGTTCGGGGGCCAGTTTGTCCATGAAACGCTCAAGGTCTTTCCGGACTGAATTGTCAGCATTTTCGTTTACCGAGATGCCTGCTGAAGTATGCTTGATAAACAGGTTAAGTAAACCGTTTTCAGGTAATTCTCCCAGCTCTTTTATTATTATACTGGTAATCAAACTTGTTATGAGGTGGTACCCGCGTGAATATTCAGGTAATCGTATTTTAAGATGTTGTACCATAATTAGTTTATGTCTTTAAAATCAGAGTCTGAGCCGGAAAGTTCGATGTCGTGGCGTGTGCAGAGCAAAAAGGCAGAGTTTACTTTTGGTAAATGAGCATTTTTGGCTCAAGCAATACAATGATAGCCAACTTTATAGACAGACACAAATTAAAAACTCCAACTTCCTTGATAAAGGAAGCTGGAGTAAAGATATACTATTCTTACTATTCGTCGGGCATATCAATGGTAAGGTTCTGTTGCCTGATGCCAACCATTTCTTCCAACATATCTGTTGTAAGTGATTTCGGACGTTCAAGCGGATAATTCAGGGCTCTGTCCCAGATAAGGTTGGCAACCACACCAATAGAACGGCCAATTCCGAATAAGACGGTGTAGAAATCATATTCTGTAACACCATAATGCCATTGAATCACACCGGATTGTGCATCAACATTTGGCCATGGATTTTTGGCTTTACCATGTTCCTTCAATACTTCGGGAGCTACCTTATACAAAAGATCAACATATTTAAATATCGGATCATCAGCCAGATGCTTCAAACTGAATTCGCGCTGAATCATATAACGAGGGTCGGTTTTACGTAGAACAGCATGTCCGAAACCTGGTACAACATGACCACCACGCAGCGTGTCCCAGACAAACTGACGCATTTCATCTTCGGTGGGCACTTCACCGCCCATCTTGTCCATCACTTCCTGTAACCAGCGCAATACTTCCTGGTTGGCTAAACCATGCAATGGACCGGCCAGACCGTTTATCATGGCCGAAGTACTTAAATATACATCTGACAATGAGCTGCCTACGAGATGGGCAGTATGTGCGCTTACGTTTCCGCTTTCATGATCTGCATGTATGATAAAGTGCATTCGGGCAACATCATCATACGGACTGGTTTTTCCCATCATATGGGCAAAATTACCGCCAAAATCAAGGTCAGGATTTCCGACAATCCTTTTGCCATCACGATACAGCTTTGCATAAATATAAGAAGCAATTTCAGGAAGTTTAGCCAACATATTCAAGCCATCTTCGAACATTGGATCCCAATATTCATTTTTATTGATGCCAGCCTTGTATTTTTTCGCGAAGAAGGATTCTCTCGACATCGCCAGAATTGCAGATGAAAACATCGCCATTGGATGGCTGCAGCATGGCCAGGCATCAATCACTTCATAAACGTAACGGGGAAGAATTCTCCTTTTCGAAAATTCATCGATAAGCTCATTAACCTGAGTTGGATTTGGAATATCTCCGGTTAGCAACAAATAAAACAAACCTTCAACATAAGGTATTTCAGAATTTTTTCCTTTTGGAAGTAGTTGAAATACCTCGCTTAATGTGTAACCACGGTAACGAATACCCTCGTTGGGATCGAGGTAGGAGATGTCGGTAACCAGACATTTGATTCCACGCATTCCGCCGATGATCTGGTTTACTTTGACTTTATCAATAACAACTTCACCATGTAAATCAAGAAGAGCCTTGGTTCTGGGTCTCCATTCGTTAATTTTTGCTCTGAGAGCGAGTTTTAAGTCTGACATATTTTGCAGGGTTATATCTAAAATGTTTGAATTACAGTGATAATCGTTTAGTCAATTCGTCGTTGATCGCGTTTAAAAAGTCCTCAGTGTACATATAATGCTCAGGTTTAAGCGCTTTTTCGTGGATTAAAATAGCGAGATCTTTGGTCATTTTACCTGATTCAACAGTGGCGATACAAGCACTTTCAAGCGTTTGAGCGAATTTGATCAAAGCCTCGTTACCGTCTAATTTTCCACGGTGTGCAAGTGCTCTTGTCCATGCGTAGATTGATGCGATAGGATTGGTCGATGTTGGATTTCCCTTCTGATGTTCACGGAAGTGCCGGGTAACTGTGCCATGCGCTGCTTCTGCTTCCATGGTTTTTCCATCAGGCGTGATAAGTACTGAAGTCATTAATCCAAGTGAGCCAAATCCTTGTGCAAGTGTATCTGACTGAACGTCACCATCATAGTTTTTGCATGCCCAAACAAATTTTCCACTCCACTTTAAAGCAGCAGCTACCATATCATCGATAAGACGGTGCTCATACGTGATGCCTTTTTCCTTAAATTTATTGATGAATGCTGTCTGATAAACCTCTTCAAAAATATCCTTGAAACGGCCATCATATTTTTTCAGGATGGTGTTTTTTGTTGAGAGGTACAAGGGCCATCCTTTTTGCATTGCCATATTGAAACATGAATGTGCAAAACCACGGATAGATTCATCTGTGTTATACATGGCTAATGCTACACCATCGCCTTTAAAGTTATATACTTCAAAGTGCTGAACAGCGCCACCGTCTTCAGGTGTAAAAGTGATAGTAAGTTTGCCTTTTCCTTTGGTTACAAAATCAGTAGCCTTGTACTGGTCGCCGAATGCATGGCGTCCGATCACAATTGGATCAGTCCATCCGGGAACAAGTTTTGGAATATTTTTGATGATGATTGGCTCACGGAATACCGTTCCATCAAGAATATTACGTATGGTTCCGTTGGGTGATTTATACATTTCTTTTAAACCAAACTCAGTCACCCGCTTTTCATCGGGTGTGATGGTGGCACATTTAATACCCACATTGTATTTTTTTATTGCTTCAGCAGCTTCAACGGTAACGCGATCTGATGTGGCATCGCGGTTCTCCATTCCAAGATCATAGTATTTTATTTCGACATCAAGGTAAGGAAGAATCAGTTTCTCTTTGATGAACCTCCATATTACGCGTGTCATTTCATCTCCGTCGAGTTCAACAACAGGATTGGCAACTTTAATTTTATTCATATCCGCAAAAAAATCAAATGGTATTACTTTTGTAAAAATCAGAAATTATTCGAAGGTAAAAATACAAAAAAAAGACCTTTTCCAACAATTCATTGTGAAAAATAAACAGTAAATTATCATGTTGTAAATCAATTTATTATAAAAAAATTATAATTGTCATCAATGATTTTGATGTAAAGATGGCAACAAGCCGGACTATTTTTTTTTGATATCTAAGTTTCTATAAATATCATGTTCAATTAATGTTATACCTTTGATTGGAGGTTTAAAAAAAATAAAGTAATGGGTAATACAACAGGATTGCACCGGAACGCGAACCAAAAGGTTATTGCCGGTGTTTGCAGCGGATTGGCTGAAAGTCTGAAAATTGACACTGTCATTGTCCGGCTGATATTTGTGCTATTGGCTGTCGTTGTGGGTGGTGGCATTTTCATATACATTGTTTTGTGGATCGTTTTGCCTGAAGTTCCTGCTTATTATGCGCCTTTTGAGGCAGATAAGACTGACAATGCCGGACAGACAAATACTGAAAGTGTTGAAAAGGAGGCTTCCTTCAACACTATGAACGAGGCTGCCAATAATAAAAAAAGCAAGCGTCAATTGATTCTTGGGATTGTATTTATTGGAATCGGCGCTGTTCTATTGTTGCCAGGTTTTTTTGATAATATTCACTTTGCTGATCTGTGGCCTATTGCTCTTATCATTTTGGGAGTAGTTTTGCTTCGACCATCTTTAAAATAATTGTACGATGAAACATCAAAATGTATTTTGGGGAACAATTTTAATCACTTTCGGTTTGTTGTTTTTATTCGACAGACTGGGAATTTTTGAACTTGAATGGTTTATGGTATGGCGATTATGGCCTGTTCTGATTATTCTGTGGGGCGTTTCGATATTACCTGTCCGTGGGCTGTTCAAACTAATCATGGCTTTGGGTATTGCCGCTCTGAGTTTGTTGATTTACGCAAACCTCGATCATGAAGAATCACCTTTTCACAACAAACTTCATTTCAATTACAATGATGATGGAGATACCACCGGTGTTGAAGATGTGAGCCAGGTGTTTAGTCATCGGAGTGATTCAGTAAAAACGGCTAAACTTAGATTATTGGCCGGTGCCGGTGATTTTAAACTGAACGGTACCACCAATGAGCTTATTTACATTATGAAGAGTGGTGGAAGATTGGGTTATGATTTTAAAGTTGAAGAACTGGAAGGCGATGCAACTATATCACTTGAGCAAAAATCAGATATCAATATGCGAAGTAATAAGCCTAACAACCTTGATATTCAATTAAATGAAAATCCGGTGTGGGGTTTTGATATTGAAATTGGTGCGGCCAATTTTGATTTTGATCTTACCTCTTTCAAGGTGGACACAATTGATTTGGAAGGAGGTGCTACTTCAATACAATTCAAACTGGGTGATAAACATCCTGAAACTGATATCAATATCGACGCAGCAGCCTCTAGTATAAAAATCATGATTCCTGAATCGGCCGGCTGTTCAGTCGTTGGAAGCTCGATCTTATCGCACCGTGAAATGGCAGGCTTCAATCAGGTAAGCAAAGGTCATTACGAAACTGACAATTTTTCGTCTGCTTCCCAGAAAATCAAAATAAATGTTGATGCAGCAGTATCAAGTTTTGAAGTTAAACGTTACTAACAGACATTTTTTAATAGTCTGAACACCATCTTTTTATATATTAACCAAGCAATATGAATTATAGTAAAATATCCGCTTTCATCATTCTGTATGTTATATTACACCTGTTTTCAATCCATGTCAATGCCCAAAATGCAATGATTCGTGGTTTTGTTTATGAAGCAAGAACAGGAGAACCAATTATTTATTCGAATGTTTATCTTGAAGGAACCAATTTTGGTTGTTCAACTGATATCAATGGTTATTTCAATATCACTTTGATACCGGAAGGAAAATACACTTTACTCGTCACTTTTTTGGGTTATGATACTTTACGTGAGCCTGTTCAGTTGCGGGAAAATACTGTTTTGAACAAACGATTTGAACTCAAGGAGGGCAGTGTAAGTCTGACCACAGTGGACATAACCGCTGACCGGATCACAGCGCAGACCGAAACAAAAACATCAGTGGTAAATCTAACTCCCAAAACCTTGAAGAAATTGCCCTCGATTGGCGGACAAGCTGATCTGGCGCAATACCTGCAGGTTGTTCCCGGTGTAATTTTTACAGGTGATCAGGGAGGTCAATTGTACATCAGGGGTGGCTCACCAATCCAAAACAAAGTTTTACTTGACGGCATGATTGTCTATAATCCTTTTCACTCAATAGGATTGTTTTCCGTTTTCGATACCGAGATTATACGCAACGCAGAAGTATTCACCGGTGGGTTCAGTGCCGATTATGGAGGCCGGATATCATCAATTATGGATATCACCACACGGGATGGCAATAAACACCGGCTAGCCGGCAAAGTCAGTGCAAGCACATTTGGTGCTAATCTTATGCTCGAAGGTCCATTGAAGCGTTCAAGATCAGAAAAAGAAGGCAGTTCGAGTTTTCTTCTGTCAGTTAAAAATTCCTACCTTGAACAGAGTAGTAAAATATTTTATAGTTATATTGATGAAAACGGATTGCCTTTTAACTTTCTTGATCTGTATGGAAAAGTTTCGATCAATGCTCCCAACGGATCAAAAATAAATTTCTTTGGGTTTAATTACAAAGATGAGGTAAATAATTACAAGGCCCTGTCTGATTTTGGTTGGAATTCATTTGGCGGAGGTTCGAATTTTCTCATAATTCCTGGTAAATCTCCGGTACTTATCGAAGGAAATCTTGCTTATTCATCCTATGAAGCCCGTCTGAAGGAAGCTAACTCACCCGACCGTTCAAGTAGCATCGATGGATTCAATATGGGATTCCATTTTACTTATTTCCTTGGTAAAGACTTAGTAAAATATGGTATTGAAATCCTTGGGTTTAAAACGCAGTTCAACTATACAAATGGCGTTGGCCGTGTAATTGATCAAACTGAAAACACAACAGAACTGGCCGGGTATGTACGTTATAAAGGAACTTTTGGTAAATTGCTCTTCGAACCAAGTTTCAGGGTGCAGTGGTACGCTTCACTTTCCAATATTTCTCCCGAACCAAGATTGGCGATGAAATATGCTGTTAACGATTTTATCAGAATTAAATTTGCAACAGGGATGTATTCACAAAACCTGATATCTGCCAATAGTGACCGGGATGTTGTGAATTTATTTTATGGTTTTTTATCTGGCCCCGATAACCTTCCCTCAACATTCAATGGTGAAGATGTAACACACAAGCTTCAGAAAGCAAATCATTTCATTCTGGGTACTGAGATCGATCTGAGTAATCGCCTTAGCATGAATATTGAAGGCTATCTCAAAGATTTCAAACAACTTACGAACCTGAACCGCAATAAACTGTATAATGAAACAGATGCACCTTCAGGAACCCCGGATATTTACAAGAAAGATTTTATAATCGAACAAGGTAAAGCTTATGGTGCCGACATCTCAATGAAATACGAGGATCTGCATTGGTTTTTATGGGCTGTCTATTCATTGGGTTATGTTAACAAGGAATATGAAGAAACCCCTGGTGAATTGGTTTCTTACCGGCCGCACTACGACCGCCGTCACAATGTAAATTTCGTGGCATCATACACAGCCGGCGATTTGAAACAATGGGAATTTAGCGGGAGATGGAATTTTGGATCAGGATTCCCATTTACACAGGTGCAGGGTTTTTATGAATATCAGCCTTTCGATGCGGGTATTAATACGGATTACACTACAGCTAACGGACAGATGGGTACAATTTATGGAGACCTGAATGGAGGACAATTACCAACCTATCATCGTCTTGATTTTGATGTCAAACGGAAGTTCTTTTTCAGCGAAAACACTTTGCTGGAAGTAAATGTTGGTGTAACAAATGTGTATAATCGGGAAAATGTATTTTATGTCGATCAGATAACCAATGAGACTGTCAGACAATTACCGCTGATGCCCAGTGTTGGGATAAGCTTGAATTTCTAGAAATAAAAAAACCGGCTGAAAAGCCGGTTTTTGTTTTTAATACTCATCCTCATGAAAAAAGAAATCATCTTTCGTGGGGTAGTCAGGCCAGATATCTTCGATTCGTTCGTAAATTTCGCCTTCATCTTCCATCTCTTTCAGATTTTCGACTACTTCCTGAGGAGCTCCTGAGCGTTGAGCCCATTCCAGTAATTCATCCTTAGTGGCCGGCCAAGGGGCGTCTTCTAATTTTGAAGCCAACTCTAATGTCCAATACATTGTATATGTTTTTTGAATTGTGAATCTTTAATTTCTTACCTCTGAGAGCCGTTAATTTGACTTATTCATTCACGAATTTTTTGAATACAAAGTCGTGTTAGTGGCGTCAGCTGGGCAGTTTAATTTTTTGCAAAAGTAATTTTAATATCAATAAAATCAACAAATCAAATAAAAATATATAAATTATTGAATTACTGTGAGTTCCATTTGGTTTCAACACTGTTGGTCAGAAAAGAAAAATATCTGGCCAGTATAAAGAAGTAATCTGACAATCTGTTCAGGTACATAAGATCAGGAGACGATACCGGATATTTTTCCGAAACCCTGAGACAGACCCGTTCGGCACGCCGACAGATTGTGCGGCAGATATGACAATAAGAGACCACAATATGTCCGCCTGGTAATATGAAATTTGAAAGGGGTTCAAGTTGCGCCGACATCATGTCCATCGCATCTTCAAGCATTTGCACATCCGTATCGGTCAGTACCGGAATATTTTTAGTGATGAAAGCACTATGATCAGTAGCAAGATGCGATTCAATTGTAAATAATTTATCCTGAATGATAAGTAATTGTTTTTTACTTTTTTCATCACATTGATCATGGTCACGGATTAATCCTACAAAGGAATTCAACTCATCGATGGTACCGTAAGCTTCAATACGGTCATCGTATTTTGGTACCCGTGTTCCGCCAATCAAGGAGGTTTGACCCTTGTCACCGGTGCGGGTGTAAATTTTCATTTCGTCACTCATTCCTTTTTAACTATGGCTTTAAGAAAAATTAATTTTTCCTTTTAACATTCGCAACAGTAATATGTTCATTTTTATAATCCGATTCAATCAATCCATCTTTTAACCTGATGATACGATGGGCGTGATTTGCAATTTCCTCTTCGTGTGTTACCACAATTATTGTGTTGCCGGCAGCGTGTATTTCTTCGAGTAAACCCATGATTTCGATCGAGGTTTTAGAGTCGAGATTACCTGTTGGCTCATCAGCGAGCAGAATAGATGGTTTATTAACAAGCGCTCTGGCAATGGCAACGCGTTGCCGTTGGCCTCCCGAAAGTTCATTCGGACGGTGTTTCATCCTGTCGGTGAGCTGTACATCTTCAAGCACCGTTTCCGCCATTTCAATTCGTTTTGGTTTCGGGATGCCTGCATATACCAATGGTAACATAACGTTTTCCAAGGCTGTGGAACGCGGCAGTAAATTGAATGTCTGAAAAATGAATCCTATTTCTTTGTTTCTGATATCAGCCAACTCATTGTCGTTCATCTTGCTTACATCCTGATTATTTAATAAATATTCACCAGATGTTGGTGTGTCAAGGCAGCCAAGGAGATTCATCAGAGTCGATTTGCCGGAGCCTGAAGGCCCCATCAGTGCAACATATTCATTGCGGTTTATGGAAATATCTATTGTCCTGAGCGCCTTTACGATTTCTGAACCAACCTTAAAATGCCTGGAAATACCTTTAAGTCTTATTACTTCATTTTTCATATTCTACATTTTCTTGTCCAACAAAATTAGCGTTTTTGGTTCAGTGGTTGTTTAATATTTATTCTCCGAAAATTATTTGCATTTTCAGTCCGCATATCTTTAAAAATAAATGATCATTCAAGAATGTAAATCAATGAATTTAAAATGATTATGTGGAAATGGAACACTAAAAATGAATTAATATGACCTTGAAAAAAGCGCTTAATGCTTTAATACAAAATGTTGTTTTACCATTCCTTTATTAAAGAAAACCAGGCCAAGGTTAAATAAATCGAGTGTTAATGTTACCTCTTCATGTTTTTGAATCTCATTCCAGGCTTCTTCCATCTCGACAGACCAGTGGATATCGTCAAAGATGAAAACAGATTTTTCATTTGCTTTACTCAAACAATGATTAAAATAATCCAGTGTTGGTATTTTGCGATGATTGCCATCGAAGAAAACCAGATCGAGGGTATTTGTTTTTTCGAGCACCTCAGGCAGAACAATATTAAAGTTACCGATGACGACATCAATATTACTGATTTCATTGAGCCTGAATTCGTTTTCGGCGACCGAGGCTACTGCTGCACATCCTTCCATGGTAATTAATCTGGCTTGTGGATTACCTGATGCCAGCGCCATACTTCCCAATCCGGTTGCTGTTCCAAATTCAAGGATTGTATCAGGATTAAAATATTTTACAATGCGATATAACAGATGTGTTTCTTTTACCGATTGCGAACGGAGTTTTGTAAGATGTTTTACAGAGGCCCTATAGGTGACAAATTCCTTGTTTTTCGCTACTGAACCAAAATCAACTGTCTCGATAACATTACTGTCATTCAGTAACTTAATTCTTGAATTGTCAATCATCCTGTATGCAGGATATGTCTTGTGGTCTTCAAGCACTTTTATAATAAAGTCATAAACAAAAGGCGAGTGAATCGAATGTTTACCTTTCCTTCTTAACAGGTATCTGTAATAACTTTTTATAAATTCAAATCTATCCATAATCTAAAATCTTTCTTGCAAATGAATTATATCTTACATTTTTTTAATTACTGATAACATTCAGTGAATTAAATTTAATGTAATGGTAAAGAACGATTAATTGGAAGAATTGTTTTATTGTTATATCCTCATATTTTAAGGAGTGCAAATATAGGAAATTTAATAAAAACTCAGTTTGTTAAGGTAAAAGACTGTCCGTGGGTTGTTGTCACGCAATTTATTATTTGAAATCTTTTGATATCCGGTTCCAAGATAATTTGAACCATACCAGTGCTTTACAGAAGTATAATCCTCTTCTAACAAACGATCGTTTGAAAAATCACTTACAATTTTCATTTGTTCAGTACTGCCGATCTCTTCACCATCTGTTCCAATTACTGTTGAATTGAGTAATCCTTTGTTGATTACACAAAAAACAAGGTCTGTCGAATCAGGTTGAAGCAGAATATGGGGTTGCAGATAAAACGAAACCATATCAGGAATCTCAAAACTATAGGACCAGGCAAATTCCCCTTCTCTGCTAAAAGCACCGGCAATGGCTGTGAAAAAATGATAGCCTTCAAAAACAGAATAAGTGTAAGGAATCGGTCTGCCATAAAAATCATATTCAATGCGCGACTCTAAACGGTATTGCGGACGGAATGCTTCAGCCACGTATATCAATTTTTCGTCAACACGCAGCAGATTCTGATTAAAAAGCATGAAAGCAACATTGGGTTTCGGCGGTTTTTCGTTTTTTGTTCGTGCCTGTTGCTGCCTGACCTCCATGAGGTCTTCTTCTGATAATGCAGAATAAATATTTCTAAATTCCTTGAATTCAATAAAATTGGATTGTCCGGCCTGCTTTTCCGAAAACTTCAGAAAAAACAAACCTGCAGCTTCAGTTTCATACGGTTCATCCTGCTTCAGTTTTTCTTTCTTGTCATCGACATTATCAAAACTTCCGATCACAATTATACCATCGGTAGCCGGGTCATATTCGAAAGTAAATGAATGGATATATCTTTTATTGGGATCATTGTAAATGAATTTCCTGATGATGTTCCCAAACCTGTCAAAAACGACAAAGTAATTATTTAAAGTATTATCATCAGACTCCTGAACAATAGATGCCACATATAAAGTGCCGTAATTTACAGGCTTCAGATCATTGATAATAACTTTACCTTCAATCGGATTGTTTGCTGAAACGATAGTCCCTTTCTTCAGGTCAAAGAACAGAAAATCACTTTTCAATTTTGGAAGATTGATTGCCATCAGGGCAGTATTTCCATTTGAAGCGAAACCTGCAATCACTGCTTTTTCAGGAATTGTTCCTCCGATCAGATTGAATTGCTGTTGCGTATTGTCATAAGTAATTATTTCATAATTAACAGATTGTGTCTTTGATTTACTGTCTGAAGTAAAAAGCAAAACAAATTTATCATTGTTTTTACCAGATGAATGAAAGGCCATGCCATCGGTTAAAGGTACAGTCTGTACCCATTTTTCGGTGAGGGTGGTATCAACCAGACTGAAATACCATTTTCTTTTCTGTAGTTCATTGATCTCGTTGCTTTCATAAAACAGTATCAACCCATTTTCTCCCATTGATTCGATATGATAGGATGGAGCATCCATCCGGGCCGATAGTTCCATGCGAACCGGTGCGTAGGATTGACTTTTTAAACTGATTGTAAAAGCAGTTAAAAAGCAAATAAACAGTGTTGTAAAAGGTGTTTTCAAATGGATACTTTTTTAAAACAGTCATTATTAATGGCCTTAATAACTGCCTTGCATTATTTCATAGCCGTAAAGATAACAAATTAAGTCTGGACAAATTTCAAACTATAGAGCCTTAAAATGTATGATAAGTAAAATTCAATGACAATAATAGAAACAAAAATCCGGTCACGAGTTTTTTTGCTTGTGACCGGATTGGGATATACTACTGCATGCCTGTTAAGAAAAAGCATGACATATCATTAATTAGCGTCTGTCTATAAAGTCGGGAGTTTGATTCAGAATGTTCAGGTTCGAGGTTTCAATGAGCTGAAAATCAGGAGTGTAATGAGGTACATGACTGATTTGAAGATCGGGAATAACAAAGAAATCGGACATTATGGACAAACTCTGATTATTGCTTATTGAATCTAGATACTGAAGTACTTCCGTCCATCGATTTTACAACCAGAAGGTAAGTTCCGTTTGTTAAATTACCAACACCCATGCTATTCTTACCACTTTTCAATTCATTTTCCGATATTTTCCTTCCCATCAGGTCTGTAATAATTACCTGAGATTCTTCTGTCAGATTGAAATGGATTTCACTGCTTGTCGGGTTTGGATAAACAGTAATATTATTTACAGTTGATTCATTTATTCCAACTCCCTGAATACCATAGATAAGTAAATCATCTAATTCCCAGGTTGAAGAAGCCTCGGTTGTTGAGGTATAAACAAAAGCGATATAAAGTTTTGGATTTCCATATTCGAAGAGCGAAACAGCGCCTGATTGCGCCCATGCCCATCCACCTGCTGACCATTCAGCTTCGGAGGTAATGTCAGTCCACGTGAATCCTGTTGGATCACTTACACCGTCATAATCTGTTGAAACAAGCAATTGCAAAGGATTTCCAACATAATTATAGGCCGAACGAAAACTTAGCAAAGCTGATTCCATCATGGCAAAATCGACTTGCGGACTAACCAGCCAGTCTTCATTTTCATTACTCGCACCTTCATAGCCTGAGCATCGTGCAAAATCTTCATCATTGAAATTATAATGATCCCAAACCTGCGTGCCTGTGATACTAAATGCGTTCATCACGCCCAGATCAGCATCGAATGGTTCATAAACCAAGGTGGTGACATCGTTGATATTAGTGAAAACCATAGGGGCAGTTCCGTCTGTTTTGTAATCGATGGTTGCTCCACTGTTGGTATAAGGATAAATAGTAAACATATATTCCTCGCCAGCCATAAGGCTGCTGAAGGTAAATGTTTCTTCACCGTAAGGAACGTTCCATGCAATGTAACCATTTACTGAAATGTCAAGATTATTGGCTTCAGGAACGCCATCAACTGGTGGAATACCTTTTGGTGAAGTTACAATTGTCCCCAAAACCACATAGGCATCTGGCAATTGTCCACCGGTTGCATCTGTCCAGTTGAGTCTTGCTCCCATACCTTCAGCAGTTGCGGTAAAGGCAGTTGGATAGTTTGTTGGTTCGGGTTTGATGTCTGCATCACCGGTAACAGTAAAATCATCATAAAAAACCGCACCACCAACTGCACCATCCTGCTTGTATACGCGTACTTCAAAACGGAATCCGGTTGCTTCAGCCGGTGAAGTTAAAACCGCATTGTAATTCAGCCATTGGTCAGCGTCTTCACTGTAGGTATTTGGCCGGAGAACAGCGGTGTCATTTCCGAGTGTTTCGGTACCGTTGAGCCAGTAAGACCAGATACGGGTTCGTGCAGCCGGGTCATTATCAAAATAATAATAAGATATCGTGTAGGTAGTATTACCCTGAAGACCATTGATATCTTGCTGAAGGTCTTTGGTTCCATCGGCTGAGATGTGTTTTGCTGAGAAACTACCGCCATGGATCGTGGTACTTTCTTTGCTGATGTTTTCGGCTTTTGTCCAGCCCACAGGCGTTGAATCATCTGTCCATTCTTCCATGCCGGGATTGACAACCAGATTCTGTGCCTTCGACTCAAAAACAAGTCCGGCACATACGATTAAAAGTGTGATAAAGATTTTTTTCATTGAAAATGGAATTAAATGTCTTTTGCGTTTTTCAGGCTTCAAAAATAGATGAAAGTATGTTTGCTGTTGCTTTTCATTCAAAAAAAAATAACCTATGTCTGAAAACAGTCATGTATCAGAATTTCCCATTCAGATTTTTTTGTGGTATTGTTTTTATAAGAGGGTCAGAATTTTAGAAAATAAAAGACTTGTGGAATCGTGAATCAAAAAAAAAGGATAACCATAGCATGGTTATCCTTTCACTTGGGATTGAGAATCAGTTATTATTTTACTTCTTCAAAATCAACATCACTTACTTCATCATTACCGGAAGGTTTAGCCGATCCATTCGAATCCTGGGTGTTTTGCTGGGTTTGATCTCCAGGTGCAGACTGTGTGTTTTTATACATTTCCTCACTTGCTGACTGCCATATTCCGTTCAAACGGGTCATAGCAGCATCGATAGCAGGAATATCCTGATTTTTATGTGCGTTTTTAAGTTGTTCAACAGCGGCTTCAATTTCAACTTTTTTATCAGCAGGAAGTTTGTCGCCATATTCTTTCAACTGTTTTTCAGTCTGGAAAACAAGCGCGTCAGCTGCATTCAGTTTGTCAACTTTTTCACGTTCCTTACGATCTGATTCAGCATTGGCAGCAGCTTCATCTTTCATCCTTTGAATCTCAGTATCATTCAATCCTGACGAAGCTTCGATACGGATGCTTTGGGTTTTGCCGGTTGCTTTGTCTTTGGCTGCAACATGTAAAATACCATTTGAATCAATATCAAAAGTTACTTCAATCTGTGGGATACCGCGAGGAGCAGGAGGAATACCATCCATATTAAATCGACCAATGCTCTTATTCTGGTTTGCCATTGGTCTTTCACCCTGTAAAACATGGATTTCGACCGATGGTTGATTATCAGCAGCAGTACTGAAAGTTTCTGATTTTTTTGTTGGGATCGTTGTGTTTGACTCAATTAAACGGGTCATTACACCGCCTAATGTTTCAATACCCAATGAAAGTGGGGTTACGTCAAGTAACAAAACATCTTTCACTTCACCGCTCAATACACCACCCTGAATAGCAGCACCGATGGCAACAACCTCATCCGGATTCACGCCTTTTGATGGTTCTTTGCCGAAGAAATCTTTCACAATCTGCTGTATAGCAGGAATACGTGTTGATCCACCAACCAGAATTACTTCATTGATATCGTTGGTTGTATATCCAGAATCCTGCAAAGCCCTGCGGCATGGTTCAATTGTTGCGCGGATCAGATGGTCATTCAATTGTTCAAATTTTGAACGGGTAAGTTTCCTTACAAGGTGCTTTGGAATACCATTTACCGGCATGATATATGGCAGATTGATTTCAGTTTCAGTTGAACTTGAAAGCTCAATTTTTGCTTTTTCAGCTGCTTCTTTCAAACGCTGTAAAGCCATCGGATCTTTTCTCAGGTCAAGGCCTTCGTCTGATTTAAATTCTTCGGCAAGCCAGTTAATAATGGTAGCATCGAAGTCATCACCACCAAGGTGCGTATCACCGTTAGTCGATTTTACTTCAAAAACACCGTCACCCATTTCAAGAATTGAGATGTCGAAAGTTCCGCCACCAAGATCGAAAACGGCTACTTTAATATCGCTTAGTTTTTTATCTAATCCATAAGCCAATG
>CAJBPB010000348.1 GCA_903957365.1 uncultured Bacteroidota bacterium | reverse complement strand
CCAATTTCCATATAAAGTGCAGGGTACGGATTTCGTTCAACCGGGGCTTCTCCCGATTGCTATCGGGAGGGTCGTGCCGACCACATGAAGCCCTGTTTATTAACTGCTGTATTTTCTTAAATTAATAGGGAATTTTGATAATCTCTCCCTGTTTGTTTAGCAAAATTATTTTAGGGTCTTCATTTGTTATATTGTCATCAGGCCCAATATGATAAACAGCGAACATTTTACTTATAACTCCTAATTTAACTCCTTTTTCATTTGCGTCCATTAGCAACCATGCCGGGACAAAAGCCCAATCAATTTCCTTTAAAGATGCAATGGTTTCAGCATGTTCCGTATCTCCGGAAATAAATATTTTTTTGTTATGCCAAGTCAGCAAATATGAATAGTGATTAATAGAAAATTGGTGTTTCGTTTCAAAAGCTTCAATTTTGAAGTCCGCTAATTCATTATTTAGTTTCAATAGCTCTTTAACATTCCTTGGAGTATAAACTTTTCCATCAAGCCTTTTTGCTAATTTTTTAACTAATCTTCCTGAAAAATGGTCTGAATGTTTATGCGTGTAAATAAAAATAGGTTTGCTTTTTACACTATCCAATTCCGATAAATCATATTCCATATAATTGTGGGCACCTGATTTGTAAGGGAAATCAATATAAATATTTGAAGTTCCATCAGTCATATAAAGTCCGCAGTTTCCTATGAACCTAATATTAATTTCAGAAGTTTGGCTAAAACCAGAAATTGAATAACAAATCAGTGTTAGAAGTCCAAATATTTTTAAAATTCGTATCATATTTTTGTCTTTTTAAAGTTCTTATTAACGTTAAATTTTACATTTCATAAACAATTAGTTACGAAACCAAAGTCTGTTGGTTTGAGCTCAAACTTACTGATTTGTTTTTGGATTCTTTTCACAATATGTTTTTTCATCAACCTAGCCTAATCACAAACAAAAACCAATCCAATTTCCATATAAAGTGGGGATTACGGATTTCGTTCAACCGGGGCTTCTCCCGATTGCTATCGAGAGGGTCGTGCCGACCACATGAAGACCTAATTATTATGGCTAGTTTTTTATCTGTAATATACTTCAACCTTTTTTGTCTCAAAATTAATTTGAAAATTAACATTTTTAATAATTACATCATGCTTGATCTTACCTGTTAATACAGCATTAAAAAGATTAGGCGATTTTTCAGGTATTCTTAATTCATTACCGCAATCGCAAGTCTGGTAGTCCTTAATTAATAGATTGGACTCTGAAAAAAGATAGAGTTGTCCAAGATTATTAAGTTCATAAAAAGTCACACTTGATCTATTACTATCCATTGTGATTTTATTTGAGTTTTCTTTTATTAAAACAATATCAACCGAAATAGCATCTTTGATTGTATTGTCAGCATTGCCACTTCCTGTCTGGACGGGATAATGTGTAATGGAATACTTTATTAAAATGTTCGTGTCATTTTCAATTACTCCAGTTGTAGTTACTTTTTCTTCAGAGAAAGAATAGTAAGTATCATTAATTTGTAAGGTCGATTTATTGTCTTTCGACGAACATTCATAACCAGCAAATTCAGGTTTACATGAATTAATTATCATAAAAACCAGAACAACAATTATCAATAAATTCATTCTTTTCATAATATAGAGTTTTATAGTCGGTTGCGAATTTTAAAATTAGCCATAACGCTGGCGGTTGCCAACGGCGGGTTTTCGGTGACCTTTCAACGGAGCACTGAACTTGAATAGAAGCACAAAGCTTCAAGTTTGCACGTCACCCCACCTGACGCAAAACCCGTGTTATAGCCAGTTTTTCTATTCATTGGTCAATATTACTATTGTTTTATTTTTAGTCTCCGTACAAATATTTTCTGTCGGCATATTGGTTTTTATTTTCAATGTGTCGTCACTTCTTGTAATGCTAAAGTTCATAACAGTATAGACTGCGTCATTTAAGTAATATTCAAACAATTTGGTTGTGTCTGTTCCATAATTTGCAGAAAATTCAAATCTGTAATTGTCAATCCCTGTCTTATAAACACTATAAAAAATGCTTTCATTGGGTTCGTTTGAAATTGTTTCCGTTACAATAAAGTCGTTTTGTTCAACATAGGAACAGCTACTTATGAATATTAAAAACGTCAATGCATATTTTGGTATTTTTTTATTCATAAATTTTCGCTCCTTTAAAAATGTCTGCAAATGTTGACCAGTCTGGCTTGTCTGCGTTTACTTTTAGGTTCATATTGTCGTAAAAGCCTTGAACGTCTTCTGTGTATGCACATAACGAAAAATTATTGGCGGCGGTGCGGCTTTCGTATCTAAATAGCAAAAAAGTATCAAAACGCACCGAAGCCCGTAAATAGCTCAAATGTATCAAATTACAGAGCCGCACTGAACGCTCAATAATATGTTATGTGCATTTTTATTTCCCCTTACATTCACTCGTCAAAGGATAATTCACAATCATTTCAAAAAAATCTGCTGGTATTTCAGGAAATTCAGGAAAATTATCTTTGAGATATTTATGTAAATTTTTTTGATACTTACGATAATAATCTGTCGAAAAATCAAAAAACTGACTACCAATTTTCTCTTTTGTATTACTTGTTTGAATGTCAAGCATTTTTATGGGATTTTTACAGGAAAAGTTAAAATCATTCATTACAAGCGTCCTTGTCTCTTTGTTAAGAGAGGATTTAAAATAAATCTTTTTGTTGTTGATATCATAAATAACACTCCATTGGTTACTAGTGAGCGAGCCTATTTCGCTTAATATTTTAAACCCATAGTCGATTGCATTTGATTTTTTCGAATCGTAATTTTTCACCTGCACACAAACTTTTGCTATCAAGTCTGGTAAAACATTCCATTTTGCGGGTATTTGCTTTTTTCCACCAAAACCAACATACCTCTCTATATTATACATTGAATTTTTATAAGAATCGCAGCATAAAACCGGATAAACTAAGGTCGTTCCTTTGTAAAAAGTAAGTTGTCCATTCAGAAATTCAATAATCCCGATATTTCCTAAACTATCACATACGTAATAATGCTGTGGTGACATATCTGCACATTCAATCCGAATTTTTTTATAATTTTCTAACACTTCGTCTAAAGTAGCAAAATTATCAAGTTGGTATTGTATCCATTGATAGGAATTCAGGCTTGGTCTGTTATCTCTGTCATCAAACATACCCACGATTAAATCTGACTGAATAATTACAAGGCCTTTTTCATTCATTCCTTCCAAAGGCATGTCAATTTCCATTTGGTTGAATGTAATACTTCCATATTTTGAAATCCATGTTGTCGGAACACTCGGAGGTGCATTAAAAGCTGTTTTTTCCAATCCTTTCCGGTTGACGGTAATAAATCCGGTTTGTATTAAATAATCATTATTATGCCCACAAATTGATGATTTCCCAGCTTGCAAACAGAAAGTCGCACAAATGTTCATTTCATTATTGTGTTTTTCATTATCCCGCCTATACATTTGTTTTGCAACGGTATTGATTTTGTCAACAGAAATTAATTTCCATTTTTGAATATCACTTTCCTCTTCTTTGTTAAATATCACTTTAGACATATCATGAACTAAATTGAAACTTGCCACGTGATGAGCTATACCGTCATTTTTTGCATGGTTTATAAAATAACTAATCCAACCATAAATTTCATTTTTACCCAAAGACAATTGCGCTAATTTAGCCCGATATTCCAAATCTGTTTGTGATAGGCCAGGAAATATTTTAAAATCTAAAATATGTTGTGCTTCATGGCTTAAATAATGAATAAGAAAACCTTCTGATTTTATATCATACGCTTTTTTGACACATCGCATGGAATCCGTTAATGCCCAACCACCTGTAAAGACTCTTCCAAGCGTTGCATACTCGTTCCAACCCATTGCAATGATGTCGTCCAAAAATCGCACATTTAGTTTAAGGGTATCATTAATCAATGAAACAACATAATTGGTGTCAGTTTCGGTTTTCCAAACAAAAAAGTCATATTTGTTTTCGCTCTTGCGAAATTCAATTGCTTTAAAGCCTTTAAATTTAATGTAGCTTTCATAAACCTGAGCAATATTATCATGCGATATTTCCAGCATGATAAATTTTGTTTTAAGATTTTCATTTTTAAAAAAGACAAGCAATTTTTGCAAAAACTCCTTTTCATAAATTGAATCAGATGATGTATTGAGCAATGATTTTCGCCAATATTCCTGAAATATCCTATTCAAAGGATTTAATGTGGTATCTGTTTTGAAAAAATAGTCCGTTTTATCAAAACCATATTTGAACCTGTTTTCAAATTCGGTTTTAAAAACTTTGTCTGCATTATTTTTTACAGATGAAGTATCGAGCATTTTCAAAGCCCCTTTAACATCGCTAAAAAGAGCAAGAGCATAAATTTTATCGTAATTAATCGTAAGGCTGTCATAATTTATTTTTACATTATCAGACTGTTGAGCCAAAATCTCGTTGAAGGACAAACAAAAACAAAGCAAGGATAGAATCATTTTAATTAAAAAAACTGAATTTAATTTTTTCATTATTTATCCTTTCGTATTAATTGTGAATTTTAGAATTTGAATTTGCACACACGTGCCGCAGCTAGCCCTAGGGAGACTACCTCCGAAGCTGCCGCGTGGTTCTGCCGCTTAAATATACACTTTCCTGTCGGGCGGGCACCAAAACCCGGCTTAGGGCTAGGTGCTGTTATGCAACGGCTTTCTTTTATATTTTGCTTATTAATTTCAAAGTTTTCAAGTCGTAAATTAAGATTTCATTCTTGTCTGTCTTGTCGTATTTCCCATTATTATTTGTGTCGTAATATCCGGTGATAACAATTCCCCCGGTAAGTCTATTAATTATCCAGGTCCTAACAAAATATTTGTCATCTGTGAGTTGCGTTCTTTCTTGTCCATTTGTTGATAGGATGATTATTTGTTCAGGATCATTCCAATCAATACCCTTATTGTTGTCTAAATTTACTGTCTTTGCTGCAACTAAAATCAGGTTAATGCCTAAACTATCAATTTTGATTTGTTCAATTTCCGCTATGTAAGCATCTTTTGGAAAATCAATCTGTTTAGTCTTTCCGTTCAGAGTATTAATAAAAAGCAGGTATTTGCTATTTGTTTCTATTTTTCCGCGATTCTCAATTGTCGCAATGACATATTCTGTTCCTTTAATTTCTGTCAATTTGTTGAAATTAACATAATTGTATTTGTCTTGTCCGTAAGTATAACAAGTCAGAAGTGTCAGGATTGTTGCTAAAAGTCGTCTCATATTATGTCTTTCTTTGTCGATTTTGTAGTGTCTTTAAGCTGTTGCATAACGAAAAGCATATACTTTGTGGCGGGCTTCAAAAGGTAAATCTTTTTGCCTACTACAATTTTTATTTGAAACTAAATTACTCATTTTCATAACGTAACCCGCCATAAAGTATATGCATTGTTACCAGCTGGGCTTTATTCTCTTTTTATCAATTTTCCACTTAAAATTTCATTTTTGTCATTAGTAAGTAAATAAAAATAGATTCCTGAATTAAGTTCATTTCCTGATATTTCTATTTTGCCAGTGTTTATTTGATTGATTTTCTTTACTACTTGTCCTGTTGAATTGATAATTTGAAGTCTGTAAGTTTGTGAACTTGAATAGTTGAAATTTAATACTGTAGTTTGAGTGAAGGGATTAGGGCAAACAGAGTGGCTAATTCGAGTGCTATTTTCATTTATTCCAACAGTGTTAATAAGACAGTTATCAAAATCAGGCGATTGAAATACCAACTCTTCGTTCTCATGGCAGCAACTTAAATCGTAATACATATCAATTACGCAATAATTTATTCCAACATTGACCAATCCATAAAGACTTCCGATTCCAGAAATCCATTTTTCTCCGTCAGAAAAATTAAACCTTTGTCGTTGTTCTCCATTCTCTATTGTAACGGTATCTATAGAAGAAACTTCCATTTCAATCGGACAACCTTGATAATCGATTGAATTGTGGGTGGAAATAAAGTTTTCACCTACGTTCAAATTGAAATCATAAAGCAACACTTCCGTTGCGTTTGCAAAGAGATAAAAATAGACCCTGTTCTCATTTTCTCTTACTGCGCCATATTTAAACCAGTTGCTTAATGTTGTATCGTTAGTTGCATAGAGTTTCTTGTATTCAGTTTGTTCAACTGTCGTATCTCCCATAATCTTGAACGTTTGGGTTCCGCACCCACCCCAATTTATACATTCAACAACATTCCATGTTTTATTCTCTTGAATAAATGTCTGGCTACAGACTAAAATTGTCAGAGTGGCAAAAATTGATGTTAGTAATGCTTTTTTCATAATTCATGTTTTTATGTTAGCCTTGCTGGTAACGTTTTGGCGCTTGGCAAGAAGCGGATTTCGAAGCACAAAACTGTCTGCCAGCACTGAACTTGATACGAAGCACGATGCTTCATTTAAGCACTGAACCCGCTTTTTTGCCAAACGCCTGTTGGCATTCGTTTTATTTATCTTCCTTCTATTTCACATAAACTACAACAGAACCAACTAAATAATCATGAATAGCTTTCTTTTTTTCATTGCCTGAAACAGTTAGTAAAGAAATCACACCTAAAAAAGCTTTCACAATGTACCTCAGTATAGCCAAAGGAAATAGTATGTTTTTCTGTTCATTCGATTCTCTTTTAACTCGAATTCCAAGCATCATGTGACCAATAGTTCCACCAAAAGTACTTGTAAAAAGTGGATCGTAAAGTAAGAAAATGAATACAAATGCAATAATTCGAGCATAGTCTGGCACGCTTTCAAAAAGCGAGAAAATATAAGATGCGAGGAACATAAAAACTATAATGACTATACTATCAGTCAAAATAGCCTTAACTCTGTCAAAAACTCCTGGATAATTCTCTACTGTCATAATTTTGTTTTTTTTGAATGAATGCTAACGAATGGCTATACGTCATCGTATTGGTTATTTCATATTTAAATTGAAGTTTCTTGTATTAACCAAACAACACTAAATCTCATGAATTCAATGGTTTTGCTGTGTTTTGAAATGAAATTTCTGTGTTTATTCATCATTAAAGTAGATTATTCAGGCTTATTTGTTGTTTGAGTGAAACAAATGTAATTCTTTATTTCACAAATTCAAATGATCAAAAGTCAATAACCATCCACTCAAAAGCCTGACTGACCTTTACAGCAATCAAGTCAACCAATCAATTTATTCAATGACCTGCAGTGTCGGAAAATATACCTCCAAAATTGTTAAGAAACTGTCTGGATTTTATTTTTGAGTAGTTTTTTGAAGAATTAAGTCCTCAGACGAGGCAAAATTGACGTTAATAGCAGCGCTATTGACGGAGATTTTAACGAAGT
>CAJBPB010000347.1 GCA_903957365.1 uncultured Bacteroidota bacterium | reverse complement strand
TGAAGGTGCTCCGCCTCGCCGTTGCGGAGATGGGTTGGGGGTGAGGTATTTGAATAGCGTTGCGATAATCTCAAAAAAACTATATTTGTTGTCCGATATGATCAAGTATATCTGATAGTTCTGAAGTGGTGACAATTTGAGAAAACCCTTTTTTACCAATTCCCCGGATCAACTTTTTGTCACCGGTCCAAAGCCGGCTTTTCAATTCAAGGGTCAATGCAACAAAAAGCAGATCGTCGAAATCTACATCCCTTGTTAATTCTTCAGCCTTCAGAAGACTATCCCTGGATATAAACTCTTCATTTATTAAATTGATCCTGGCGGTTATCAATTTAATTAATACATCCAGTTCACCTGGTTCAAGTCCGGTTAAGGTCTGTAATTTGTTCAGGTGCCTGTCAATTTCAGTCTGCATGTATCTGCAACTCACAAAATGAAAAATATTTCTTGAGTTCAGCAACACTTTTCCAATCTTGCCGGAAGAATTCAGTATTGCACTGAATACGATGTTCGTATCAACAACAACTTTAATCATTCAATAACCGGGCTCTGTTTTCAGCCCACCATGTTGTATTGATTTCTTCAGTAAGTTGATCAACAACTGACTGGTTTACTTTCTTTGCTTTTGAAGTCAGTTCTTTATACCTTATATAATCAACAAAGTCCTGAATTTCCTCGGTATCTACTGTTTCCGGAATCCGGATAATAAACTCCTTGTTTTTTTTTTCTATAATCATGGTTAATCCCTTTTTACAAATATACGAAGGTATCAGTTTGAAAATAAAGTTTTAAGTGGTTAAGTTTTAAGTAAGCTCTATCAAGCCTGGTGAAGGTGCTCCCCCTCGCCTTCAGGAGAGGGGGTTGGGGGGTGAGGTGACTTTAGCTAACAAGCCTGGTGAACGCGCTCCCCCTCGCCTTGAGGAGAGGGGGTTGGGGGGTGAGGTGACTTTAGCCGGGAAGTTAGTTCATTTCAGCACAATTTATTGATGATATCCATGGGATTCAGGTTGATTTTGGAGAAGGCGAACCATCTTTTTCCTAAATCTTTCAGGGAAGCACCGATATGGTAGAGGTCTTTTTGGTCGATGATCAGAAACCGGTCGTGTGATTTTGTAAAGTGCTTCAGTTCGATCTTCGGATATTGCTGATTGTGTTTATTCAGGTCAGTTTGAAGTTGGTTTGTGATGTTGCCGGTGAAGATGGTAGCGTTTACGCCGGAGTTTCTTTTGGCCAGCAAATGCAATACTTCATTGGCCCATCTCCTGAATTGAACTCCTCTTTGTGATTTTACTCTGTATCCAACAGATAATATCATGTCGAGGCTGTAATGTTCCACCTGATAGGTTTTACCATCTGTGGCAGTTGTCGCAAATTTTGCGATAACTGGAATTGACCTCAATTCTTCCCTTAGCGCATTGTTAATATGCTTTCCGATTGTTTTTATATCTCTGCTGAACAGATCAGCCATTTGTTGCCGGTTGAGCCAAACCGTTTCATCTTCAACCCGTACTTCAATTTGAAAATCGGCATTTTGAGCGTCTTTGTATATGATGATTTCAGCTTGGTTCAAGTTTTGAGCGGTTAAGAGCCTGTTTAAATTTCTTAATTTGTTGTATTTCTAATTTTAAACCTGTGCCGTAGGCACAAACTCTAATTTCAGCGGGCGCTTTATAATGAGTTCGTGTACGATGTAGGGGAAAAACAATAGGTACACAGAGAGAAGTGCCCGAAATGCCGCTCCGGTTCGATGTTCTTCCGCTTGATCTCGATATGATAACTGAGCAAGGTAAACACAAGGTACGACAACCCCAGCGGGATGATCACCCGGTTGATCGGATCGACCCTGTAAAACCAGTCAACAAAATAGAGGCTAACCTTGAAATCGGGAAAGAAAAAGTTGAAGTACTTAAAAAACGCAAGAACCAGAATGTTCAGGATGACAAGTATTGTCAACACCTGCTTCCCATTGCCCCGCTCATTGGCCCTGAACAGCCACCTTCCTCCGAAATAATTGCCAATAACCAGCACACCGATCAATGCGAAGAAAATAGGGATAAACGAGAGGTAATACGCCACACTCGCCAGCACCAGCCACAGCCAGCGGAACCGGGCTGGGCAGATATAATAGGCCAGCACGATGAGGGGGAGGAAAAGAAGATATGAAATGCTGGTAAAAATCAAAAAAAAGGTGTTAAGTGATTAAGCCACATGTTAAGGTGTGGCTGATTTTAATGGAATAGCATTACTACAATGGCTTGATTTGTCTGCTGGATTTTATTTTTCTTATGCTTGAATGAGAATGAATAATTCGAAGGACTTCGATGTTCACTTCAGTTATTCTATATATTATCAAGTAGGACCCTAAGATGATATTACGGTAAATTCTATTTTTTGTAGGTAAATGTCTACACTCAGAG
>CAJBPB010000346.1 GCA_903957365.1 uncultured Bacteroidota bacterium | reverse complement strand
TAATGAAAGGCATAAAAAACTAACATGTTTTATTAATAGCAAGTAACAAGGTTAAAGTTTGTTGAAAGTCAGTTTTTCATAAACTTTTGATATTCTTTCGAATTATTAAATGTTGTCAGTATTACATAATTTCCTTTAGACAATCCTCCTATTTTAATCGGGAAATTGATTTCGTTTTCAAACGATTTCACCAACATACCTGATTCACTGATAATATCGACCTTTTCAGGCAATAAGTTTGTGGTTCCAATTTTATAATACAATTCTTCGGAGGAAGGATTAGGATAGAAATAACCGGTTTTTACTTTGTTTTCAGAATCATCAATACCTTGTGTCAACTGAAACATCCATTTTACTGCAGCTGAAAATTGTTGACCCCAGGAAGCTTCGTTGTGCTGCCCTCCCGGAACAACTTTTACCTGCATTTTTGTGCCATCTAATCCTGATTGTTGGAGTAAAATTGCCATTTCCTGCATGTCCGGTACCATGTCACTATCGCCTTCATTGTCGCCACACATCATATAAGCGCGTACTGAAGCAGGATTGAAATGTTCGGATGTGTATGTGTTTACAGTATCAGAAAACCAATAGGATGGTGAAAACAAACCAATTTTACCAAAGATTTCCGGATATGCAACCATTGCATAATGTGAGATTAAACCACCGAGTGAACTCCCCATGATTCCTGTTGATTCAGAATTGGACTTGGTTCTGTAATGCGAATCAACATAAGGTTTCAGCGTTTCAACAATAAAAGCGGTGTATTTTTCACCATCACCTCCGCCATAATGATTGTTTTTCCATGGTGTCAACTCATCAATACGGTGACTCCCTCCATTATCAATCCCGACAACAACCGGCACTTCATAACCTTGATCATAAAGTGTATTCAGCGATTCATCTACTTTCCATTCTCCTGCAAACGAGGTTTTAACATCAAATAAATTCTGACCATCATGCATGTAAAGCACTGAATAATTTTTGGATGTTGAGTCATAATCAGGTGGCAAATAAATCCAGATTCGACGGGTACGATTCAGTTGTGGCATTTCAAAATTTTCACTCATAATGTGCACATTTGCCGCAGCTGTGCTGTTGCCGCCGCCACTTCCTCCCAGATCTTCCCATCCTGAAATTGTAATTTCTACTGTTTGTCCGTTACCATAATTAAAGTTCCGGTTTGGAATGTAAGTACCATTTTCAGTTCCTTCAACTGTTTCCCAGCTTCCTCGTGTAAACTTGAATTCAATATTTCCTGAACCTGGTGGCAAGGTTATTTCATGTTGATTTTCAGCGTTCATTGATAATTTATATGACAGTTCGCCTGGACTCCAATCATTGAAATCGCCTGTAATATAGATTGTTGCATCTTGAGGTGTTGTTACAGGCAACGAGATGATTCTAAAAGTTACCTGGGCATGAGCACCAAAATCTAACAATAAAAACAAGATAATAATGAAGAAAATCCGGTTTGATTTCATGATCTATTTTAGATTTAATAACAAATTGAAAGTTCAATTACACAACAGATTCAGGTCTTTTTTGAACTTTCTATCAATACAGAAACTAAGCCTGAAGTGGTATTTTTTTTTAAAGTGATAAAAGAACAAAACTCATTGTTGATTTTCAAATATGGTTATCTGGATCAGACAGTTGCTATTGCCGCTATTTTTTCATCAATCAACTCCTGTTCCAGACGTAAATTATTGATGATAAACTGCTGACGGTCAGGTGTATTTTTGCCCATATAAAATTCGAGTAATTCGTTGATCGACATATCACGCTTAAGTATTACGGGGTCGAGGCGCATATTCGGACCAATGAAAAACACGAATTCATTGGGGGAAATTTCACCCAAACCTTTGAATCGTGTGATTTCAGGGTTTGTCCCCAGTTTTTTTAATGCATTGAGCCTCTCTTCTTCACTATAGCAATAAATCGTTTCTTTTTTATTCCGGACCCTGAATAGCGGAGTCTGCAAAATGTAAACATGACCCCCACGCACCAGATCAGGGTAAAACTGAAGAAAGAAAGTAAGTAATAGCAATCTGATGTGCATGCCATCTACATCAGCATCGGTAGCAAACACGACATTGTTATAACGCAGGTTCTCAAGTGAATCATCGATGTTCAGGGCTGCCTGAAGCAGATTAAATTCCTCGTTTTCATAAACAATTTTCTTCGATAATCCATAGCTGTTCAGTGGCTTGCCCTTCAGACTAAAAACAGCCTGTGTCTGCACATCGCGGCTTTTGGTGATACTGCCCGATGCTGAATCACCCTCAGTGATAAACAAAGTGGTATCTAAGCGATTTTCATGATTTGAATTAAAATGGATGCGGCAATCTCGGAGTTTTTTATTGTGAAGACTTGCTTTTTTAACACTTTCTTTGGCAAGTTTTTTAATATTTGCCATGTCTTTGCGCTCTTTCTCACTCTGCATAATCTTTCTCTGAAGGGCATCTGCCGTTTCAGGATTGATGTGCAGATAATTATCGAGATGGCGTTTGATGATTTCACCAATGAAGTTTCGAACCGACTGTCCGTTGGGTTCTATTGTCAGCGAACCAAGTTTTGTTTTCGTTTGCGATTCAAAAACAGGTTCCTGAACTTTAATACTTATCGCTGCGACAAGGGAATTTCTGATGTCAGAAGTATCATAATCTTTGTTGTAAAACTCGCGAATTGTTTTCACAATTGCCTCACGGAATGCATTTTGGTGGGTGCCGCCCTGCGTAGTATGCTGGCCATTAACGAACGAGTAATATTCTTCGTTATAGGAATTATTACTATGGGTGAAAGCACATTCAAAATCTTCTTCCCGGATATGTATAATTGGATAATTCATTGTATCCGTGCCCGACATATTCCTTTCGAGCAAATCTAAAAGTCCATTTTTTGCCTGAAATTTCTGTCCGTTAAATACAATTGTAAGACCATTGTTCAGAAACACATAATTCCACAGCATTTCTTCCACATATTCAAGCAGATATCTGTATTTCCCAAAAATATCCTCATCCGGAATAAACGCGATCATGGTGCCTTGTTTTTCTTCGGAAGACTCTAATTTATAATCCTGTGATATTTCGCCACGGCAAAACTCTACTATTTTGGTTTTACCTTCGCGTATTGATTGGGCTTTGAAGTAAGAAGACATAGCGTTCACGGCCTTGGATCCAACACCATTTAATCCGACAGCCTTTTTAAAAACATTGGAATCGTACTTTGCTCCAGTATTTATTTTGCTCACACAATCGATCACCTTTCCCAAGGGCATGCCACGACCGTAATCGCGCACCGAAACCAGTTCGTCAGTAATCGCGACTTCGATAGTCTTGCCATTTCCCATCACAAACTCATCAATACTGTTATCTATAATTTCTTTTAGCAACACATAAATACCATCGTCGTGCGAAGTTCCATCTCCCAACTTACCAATGTACATGCCCGGGCGTAAACGGATGTGTTCCTTCCAATCTAAAGTCCTGATACTCTCGTCACCATAATTATCAACCATTTCCACTTAATTTTAGGCAAAAATAGCCAAATCGGCGCTTTGTAACCCTAAATGAAACATTAAAATATCACTGAGTTTTCAACCGGTGTAGGATCAGAGTGGTAGTATATTGGAAGATAATTATTGTATTTTATTAGGAAATGCTTTACGAACATCTGGTAATTTATTAATTTTGAGTTTCTTATCCGGTTTTATGCAGTACAACAGGGTTATATTGTATTATTTTAGTGGTACCGGTAACGCACGGGCCTCAGCTTACTGGTTTGCTGAGGTTGCGCATGAAAGAAATATCGATTGTGAAGTTATTCAGCTTTATCGGAAAACCGAAGTGAATCCTGAGTGTATCGCTGATGAAAAGAAATTATTTGGTTTCTTTTTTCCAACACATGGTTTCAATGCCGCACCAGCCATGTTAAAGTTCATCTGGCACTTTCCAAGGATGAAAAACACAGCAGTTTTGCTTGTAAATACCCGCGCCGGAATGAAAGTTTCGAAGCTATTTGCCCCTGGATTGAGCGGATTGGCGCAGATATTACCTGCCATCATATTGATAGTCAAAGGTTTTACTGTGGTTGGTATGCAACCAATGGATTTGCCATCAAACTGGATTTCAATACATCCAGGTTTGAAAGAAAAAGTTGCAGAATCAATATTCAAACGATGTGAACGAATAACAAAACAATTTGCGAACCGTATTTTAGATGGTGGTACAAAATACAAGGCACTGATTTCAATCCCCATTGATCTTGCCATTATTCCGATCTCGGTGGGTTATTATTGCTTCGGCAGATTTTTTCTTGCCAAAACATTTATTTCGACAAAAGACTGCAATGGTTGTGCGATTTGTGAGACACAATGTCCGGTTGGCGCTATAAGCATGAAGCAAGGAAGGCCATTCTGGTCTTTTAATTGCGAAAGTTGCATGAAATGCATGAATAACTGCCCCACAAAAGCGATTCAAACGGCCCATTTGTATAATTTTATCCTTTGGTATTTAATACTGGCCATTATACCATCATTGGGTTTCTGGGTATTATTTGAAAAACAATGCCTTGAATTAATTGAGAATGAATGGCTTGCTTCCAATTTATTGTCTGTAATTTTATATACAATTTCGTTACCTGCTGTGGCATTGGCATACAGGGTTCTTCATTTTGCCACCCGATGGAAATGGATTGATGATTTCGATAAATACACTTCTTTGACTTCATATTGGTTTTGGAGGCGATACAAATATGGTCTTAAACTGTTCAGGAAGGAAGGTGTGAAATAGAAATCGGATATTCGCGATTACTTTTGATTTGAATCGTTTATATTTTGTGATTTTTGCAATTTGTATTGTTATCAATCATATGAAAGAGCAACGTTTTTTGTATTCAAGGTTATAGATTTAATAAAAAAAGAACCCTTTGGAGGTTCTTTAAAGTTTTTACAAATAGAAATATTATTTGGATTTTTCGCTTTTATTGGTACTGATTCCCAATAATGGATATGCTGGGCAGACTCCTATAAAAGCGGTTGCAAATGGAATAATTCCAATCAGCCCAAACCAGCTTTTAAAATAGAAACCAACCGCACCAATTACCAAACCGATAACAATACGGATAATCATGTCAATTTTTCCAATGTTCTTTTTCATTTCATTTAATTTTAAGGATGAGTATTACAATTTTGGTCATGACAATGATAGTTATTTTTTGATTGAAGAATAATCAGTTTGAAAGATTTTACGTAAAATTAATATCGGAAAAGAATAATCATGAATTTGATAAGATCATTCTGGAAATGGTGAGATTTGAAATAGTCATTTGTTATGACGAAAATAAGGTAGAATGAAGTTAAGAAATTGTCTAAAATTTATCCTTTGGCATTTTTTTGTGAATTAAGCCCTCATACTTCGTTAAAATCTCCGTCAATAGCGCTGCTATTAACGTC
>CAJBPB010000345.1 GCA_903957365.1 uncultured Bacteroidota bacterium | reverse complement strand
TTCACTGAAATAATTAGCAGTCAGAAAAATTACCGGTATTTTGTTGTCAGGTCTTCCTTCATTGAGTTTCACCGCAAGTTCATAACCATTCATTTCTGGCATCTGAACATCAATGATAGCTAGGGCTATTTCAACTCCTTTTGCTTTTTCAAGCGCTTCATTACCTGAAGTTGCCTGTATGATGTTCACTTTAATTTTTCTGATGAAAGCAACAAGTAAGTAAAGATTCTCATTGTTGTCATCTACAATGATAAGGTTTGGCCAATATTTCATGTGTAATTGTTTCGAAGAATCTGTTGGCATTTTTCATTTTCAGAGCGAATGTATCGGGCGATTCGTTCATGACCTGATTTTATTCGATGAAGTTGAAAAAACAGATGTGACTGATTCCGGGTTTTTATAAAATGGGTTAGATGCACTGTAATCTTTGGAAATTATTGATTCGGATCAGTCTTTTTTGACACTTTGATTGCAGTATATATCAATAAGATCCAGCCGGTTATAAACAACAAACCACCTACAGGTGTTACCGGACCAATCCAGGATAGTTGCAGGCCTGTTATTTCCCGGGTTGCAAGCAGATAAACAGATCCGCTGAAAAAAATAATTCCGGTCAGAAATGAATAAAATGTAAGTCTGAAAAGCCTGATGTGATACTTGGCCGGCAATGCTGCCATGATTAAAATGGCAAGTGCGTGATACATCTGATAGCGCGCAGCTGTGTCAAAATTAATCACATTTGCAGGACTGATATTTGCCTTGAGCCAGTGTGCTGCCAGCGCGCCAAGTCCAACTGAAAGTGCCGCAAGAATACTGCCGGTGATTAAAAGTTGTTTCGTCATAGAAGGGGTTTTAAGTGAAACTGTGACAAGATTTTTTCATTTCTATTCACCAATGCAAACAGAATAAATATGGCATCAAAAGTATGAAAAAGCTGGCTATTGTTCTTAATCTCATCAATAATACAATGCGCAGGGATCTGGTCATTCCGCAATTGATCTGATTTATTAAAAAGACCTTAGAGATTATCCAAAACCGAACAGCGAAATATTTTTAATTGGATGTAATGTTTTAAGAATGTTCTTTTTTGCTTTAGATTTCTATATATTTGCATTTAGATAATGTGGTTTAAAACGTATCAGATAAATGTAACTTAAAAAAAACCAAGAATAAAATGAAATCAAAATTGATTAGAAACGTATTAGTTTTCAGTATTTTATTTGTGATTGCAAATGGATGTAACCAACAACCGGCAAAAAATAATTCTGATGAAAAAGCAGCAGCAAAGGTTGCTCAGGCCAATGATATCGAAAAAATTAAAAGCAGTGTCAGTAATTTGATTCAGAGTTCACCAAAAGGAATCGATATTATTAATTTTCTGAATGAAGTTGGTGCTTCATTCATTTTCGACCTTACACTTCCTGTTGCAGCTGCTGAAAAATTTGAAACCCAGACAGATTTATCATTGGCACTTGGTGTTTATGGCATGGATATGCTTTATGCTAAAACATTCAACCGTCAGGATGCTGTGGTTAAAACCGGAGAGGTCATGAATCAGTTCATTGCTAAATTGGGAATCAGAGAGGACTTGAAATCGGAAAATAATAATTTTGAAAGATTAAGATTGAATGAAAGCAACAAAGATTCGGTTGATTTTTATGTTAACAAAATCTGGAATCAGTTTCATGCGGAAATTCAGGCCGGAAAAAAACCTGATATCTATGCCTTAACATTTATTGGCGGCAACATTGAGGCGCTTTATCTGCTTAGTCAGTTGACCCTTTATGCCAAAGACAACCAGGCGATGATCGATGTTCTTGCCAAACAAGGCGAGCTGATTAACACAATGAAAAATTTACTTGAGGTTTTTTCTCAAAATGAAGCTATTTTGCCTTATGTCAATAAGTTCAAACCACTTTTTGACTATTACGTTGAACACAAAACCTTTACACAAAAGGAACTTGCTGAAGTAGCCCCGATCATTGAGGCTGTAAGAAATGAAATTATTAATTAATCTGTCCATAAAGTCGGGAGTTTGATTCAGAATGTTCGGGTTCGAGGTTTCGAAGCTGAAAATCAGGAGTGTACTGAGGTACATGACTGATTTGAAGATCGAAAATAACGAAGAAATCGGACATTATGAATAAACTCTAATTAATACAAAATACTAATTGTTGAGATATCAAGAGGTTGTTACATTCGTAACAACCTTTTTTTTTGAGATGTGACGCAGCAATAATTTGTGTCTGACTATAAAGTCCGCTCTCATTGTTATGCTTGAGCCAAAAATGCTCACTTCGGCAAGCTCAGTGCATCGCATTTACGGAATGTAAACTCCGCTTTTTGGCTCTTCGCATGCCTCGATAGCAAACTTTTTAGCCCAGACACCGAGTTTATGAACAGACTAATTATATTTTTTCCGTGTAGGAATTAAAAAGCCATAAGAACATTGCATAAAGGAAATACTGACAAATGAATTTTATCCTAACTTCGGTCAGTTTTAGTTATATTGATTGTTGACATTTTATAAGTAAAAGTTGTATGAATGAAATCACGCTGAATGCAATCATCAATCTTTTTGCCATTTTTTCAGTTCAAAGTGGCACCAGTAAAGCCAATGCGCTCGCAATTTTTTCGTCTTACCTGAAGCTACATCTTGGTATATCCAATTCTGATGAATACCTTCAACTGTTCGATGAATTACTCGAGCTTTATGGCATTGATGGTGAGCCCCTGATGCCCGTTGACATGAATGAGCAGGCCGAAAAAATTGCAGTTAACCTGAAAAGCAGGTTACACCGCAAAGAACAAATCATGGCTTTCCTCAGGTTTCTTGAACTATCGCGCTATGCGGAAAAAGAAAAAGCCGAAAGTCTTATTTTAATTCTTGCCGGTGTTTTCGCCATTTCAAAAGAAAATGTAGAAAATTTTAAAGCATTCATATTCTATAATGGAAATGAAAAGTTAAATTCCCCTGATTTCCTGGTAATCGATGCGTTGGACCATTCTTCGCATATACAGATAAAACATATACAAAGGAAGAAGTTCGATGGTGAGCTTTTGTTTTTGTTTATTCCTGAGGCGGGCCATTATATATTTAATTTCAGAGGGAAGGAAAGTATTTCGCTTGAGGGTAATCCCATCTTGTCTGATCGTTTTTATGCATTCAGAGAAGGAAGTATTTTACGTGGTCCCCGCATCGATCCTGTGTATTTCGCAGATGTGGTCGCTGCTTTTTATGATGAAAACAAATCAATCTCATTCACTTTGCGAGGCGATGGCATCGAATTTAAGTTTAAAAACAGCAGTAATGGTCTGTACGAATTTTCCTTCAACGAGAAATCGGGCCAGTTGATTGCCATTATGGGTGGGAGTGGAGTTGGCAAATCCACTTTGCTCAACATTCTGAATGGTAATATTCCTGTAGAAAAAGGACAGGTTTTAATCAATGAGTTTGATATTCAGCGAAATAAAAAAGAAACGGAGGGCCTGATTGGTTTTGTGCCACAGGATGATCTGTTGTTTGAAGAACTCACTGTTTGGGAGAATCTTTATTATAACGCAAAGTTGTGTTTTGATGGTTTTACCGAAGAGCAGATCAATGCGCGCGTCTCGCAGGTGCTTATCGAACTTGAATTGATTGATTTCAAGGATCTTAAAGTTGGTAATCCGTTGAAAAAGACTATCAGTGGTGGTCAGCGCAAGCGTCTGAATATCGCGCTTGAACTGATAAGGGAACCAGCCATTCTGTATGTGGATGAGCCAACTTCAGGTTTGTCTTCGATGGATTCGGAAAAAGTGATGCTGCTTCTTAAAAAGCAGGCCCGGAAAGGGAAAATTGTCATGGCGAATATTCATCAGCCGTCATCAGTGATATTCAAACTCTTCGACAAACTTTGGATTCTTGACAAGGGTGGCCGACCCATTTATACCGGAAATCCACTGGACGCGCTGATTTATTTTAAAACAGCGATCGGGCATGTCAATTCTGAAGAGTGTGAATGCCTGCAATGTGGAAATGTGACTCCTGATCAGATTCTGGAAATTATTGAGACGAAAAAAATTGATGAGTCAGGAAACTTCACTTTTAACCGTCATTTTTCTCCTGATGACTGGTATAATCAATACAAAACTAAAATTGAAAAAACCCATTCGAAAGAAGCTGTCCCTGAAACCAATCTTCCGAAATCGGAATTTAGCAAGCCTGTACGTTTCAAACAATTCATGATATTTTTGCAGAGAACCCTGCGCATCAAAGTCACTGACAAACAGTACTTATTGATTAACCTGATCGAAGCGCCGCTTCTGGCGGTTATAGTGGCTTATTTCACGCGCTTTGCCGAAGACAGTGGCTATGTTCTTTTCGAAAACAAGAATCTGATTTCTTATATTTTCATGTCGATTGTGGTGGTACTGTTCATGGGTATGAGCGTGAGCGCTGAAGAAATAATCAAAGACCGAAAAATTCTGCAGCGTGAATCGTTTCTCAACCTGAGTCGTTTCAGTTATCTCAATTCAAAAATTGTCTATCTGCTGTTATTGTCCGCATTCCAAACACTATGTTTTGTGTTGGTTGGTAATTTGATTTTAGGAATTTATGGCATGAATTTCAGCTATTGGATGGTCCTGTTTTCAGTTGCTGTGTTTTCGAATATGCTCGGGCTCAATATTTCATCGGCCTTCGATTCTGTTGTAACTATTTATATATTAATCCCTTTACTCCTGATTCCTCAAATTTTATTGTGTGGTGTTATCGTAAAGTTTGACGATCTGCAGGACAAAAATGCCGATAAGGATGTTGTGCCGCTCGTTGGTGAATTCATGGTCTCGCGGTGGGCATTCGAAGCACTTGCCGTTGAGCATTTTTCGAATAATAAATATATGGCCCTGTTTTTTGATACTGAGAAAAAGCTTGCCCGTTCGCGTTATTATTCTGAATTGCTTCTTACCGAGTTGGTTGGCCGCGTTGATCAGCTGACCGGTTTTATCAATACAAAAAAAACCACCGCTGAAATAAATCATAAACTTACGATTCTCAGGAATGAAATTATCGAACTGAATAAAGAGAGAAGTTTCCCGCCTTTTGATGCAATCAATGATCTTGTGATCGAACGTTTTGACCAGTCAATGGCCGATTCAGTAAAAAGATATTTGCAAAGTTTCAAGGAAAATCAAAATATCCTTACCAATGATCTAAGAACTGAGAAGGACAGAAAAATCACAGAAATTAATAAGATTGAAGGAAAAGGATATCTTTTCGCTCAGAAGCAAAAGAACCATAACAAAGCTTTGGAGGAGTTGGTTTTAAATGCGGGCGCCAAAGAATATATGCGTGAAACGGAGCATCGTATCATGCAAAAAATTGCGCCGGTTTACAAAAAACCGGATATGGATAACGGGCGTGCTCATTTTCTTTCATCAGAAAAACGGATTGCCGGTATGACTTTTAAAACGCTCTATTTCAATCTTTTCGTTATCTGGTTGATGAGTTTCTTCTTTTATATAGCCTTGTATTATGATTGGATTCGTAAGCTGATCAACGGAATAGGTTCGATTAAGCGACCGTAACCAGGGCAAATGAAGAAGAAAAATGGCGAAGGATTAATTTTAGACAATTTTAAAAACTGACTTCAATCATTGATAAATACAATAAGTCCATTATGAAACATGGAAAACCATTGAATTTAAGAGATTTAGGGGTTGTTTGGATAATACAAGAAACTTCAATATAAATTAGAAATATCCACCACGATGGCAGTTAGCCATTCGTTACCAAACATAAAAAAAACAAAATGAAAAATTTATTATTATTTCTTAGCTTAATGGCCGGTTTGAATATATCAGGTCAGAATATTATTCCAATTCCTGCAGACACAACATCACAATGGTGTATTTCAAGAGGTTATAATGATGGAGTTTGTGCAAATTGGTATAATTCCATCTATTATGTTGACGGTACAATAGTACACAATGGAAATGTTTTCTATAAAATTTTTGAAACGGGCGAATTTTATCAAGAAGTAATTAATCCCCCTGGACCATGTGATGAAACTTACTATTATACTGCTGAATATAGAGGTGCTTTAAGGACTGAAAATGGAAAGACATATCAACTAAATGAAAATGAAGAAAATTTATTAATGGATTTTACCTTAAATGTTGGAGATACATTATTTTCCTGCATCAGTCCCGGACTTATTATTGGTTCAATAGATTCCGTATTGGTGGGCACTGAATACAGGAAAAGATTCAATTTTAACAACGGAGATATTTGCAATTGGATGATTGAGGGAATTGGACATGAAGCAGGTCTATTTGAACCAATGTCGACAATACTTGAATTCGATTCTGAATTTCACTGCTATGGAGAAAACAATATTCCACTTTTTGGAGATATGGATTGTATTCTGAATGTTGGACTTGAAGATTACTCAATGCTGAATTATAATGTATCTATTTACCCAAATCCTACTTCTGGAAAGTTTACAATTAATACATCAGGATTAACAAATAAGATCAAGTCATATTTTCTCACCGACATTTATGGAAAACTGGTTTTAGAAAAAAACGCCAACTTAGTTAACGATAATGTCTTTGAGATAGATTTAACCAAATACTGTTCAGGAATATATTTTTTACGATTAAATACTGAAAATCATGGAATCATATTTAGAAAGATTATTAAGAAATAAAATTACGTTTGGTAACAAAGGCTAAACGCTAACGGGCGCATGGTTGTAAGGAGAAAGATTGTACATTTATTGAAAATTCTGCTGGCCGGAAAGAGATATTTTCAAAAGAGCCCGCCAGCGCTTAGCCTCGGCCGTTATGTGCCAGTCATAGAAAATAAACATGCGCAATGAAAACATTTAGTGGTCTTAATTCTAGTGCTCTTTTTCCAATTTCTACTTTGCTATTTTTATTATTATGTGCAAGTACTTGTAACAAAAACGGCGATTGTCCTGAAAATAGTCATGAATTGATTGAAATTAGAAACAACAGTGCAATTACAATAAGCTGGAGACAATTTATTCCAGACTCAATTTATTCAATAAATGGTTCAACACCTGCTGGAGACCTAATTGTCAATGCTAATAGTTCGGATTATTATGGGACTAGAGATTGCTGGGATGTAATTTTCAAAGATGATTATTTTTTATATTTTCTGATTTTTAATAACGACACTGTTCAAACAATTGGCTGGCAGGCAATAAGTGGTACTAATAGAGGACTTGTAAAAAGAGTCAAGGTTGATTCAGCTTATCTTTATAATAATGATTTTATTATCACGTACCCTTAATATGAAATTCATACTTAACAGAGGATTATAAATCATAAATTAGAAATTGCGTATGCGGTTTTCTTCATGTTTTAATTTTTATTAAATTTTGTAACTCATTAAATTTTAATATTTTTAGAATGTGTGATAAAACCCAAGAACCAAGGTAAGTAATGAGCGACGGATTTATTATAACCGGCACATAACAACCGCGCAGCGCCCAGCCCGGGGTTCTTTAAAATGTTGCATCATGTGGGCGGGTGCATTTGAAAAGGAATTTGTAACTTTAACCGTTTAAGAAAAGTACCCGCCCGTATGGTGCAAATATCCCGGCCCAGGGCGCTGCGCTCGAATGTTATGGCGCATTTTAAAATTGGCCACAGCATATTTGAAAGATAATTTTAAATAGAATGAATATGAGACAGATTGTTTTATTTTTATTTACACTTGTTATATTATTAGTTCAATGCAAAGATGACACAATACCGCCTACAGAGATTGAAAAATTTTTAGCAAATAGATACCAATCTGATAAAGTTGTATTAACTCACAATAAAGTAAAAACTACAACAGATGGGCTTTCAACTTATGAAAACTTTCTGTTAATTGAATTGTACAATCCTAAAGCAATTATTGAAACAAAGTTTAATTCACGAATTTTAAATAATAATTGTGAGGAAATTAGTAATTTTTTGCAAGATTCGATAAAATTTTCGACTGAGCTTGATTATCTGGATTTGAAAATCAAAATTATAGATCAAAAAGGCTTTTTTGTGTTTAAATCTGAAGAAGTTTTAGAACGTATTTATAGACGAAAATATTGATTATCATGATACGAAAACATAGTGATTTGATTATTATTTCCATTTTGTGGTTAGTTTCCATTTATTCAGTGATTTCTGCGATTCTTTATTCATACGAAATTGGTATTCAAAATTATATTGGATACGGCTTGCTGATTGGGATTAGTGTTTTGCGATTCTTTAGTAATAAACGATTTAATACTTTACTTGGGATTTTATTGGTAATTGGTTCGATTAATGCGATTCAATTTACCTATTCAACTGTGACTTTTGTCTTTTCATGGTCTCCATTGGGTCAAAGATTTTCATCATTTGGTATTCAGCCGCTAAGTATCTCGTTATTGATAATTCTGATTATTTTAAACTTCTCTGATTTCATGCGATTAATAAATGGATTGCTGTCTGAAGATCCCAAAGTTGCCGCAGATAGACAAAAACGGCTTGTGGAAAGGCATTACAATGAATTGATAGATGAGAAGGATGACAAGTTGAATGATATAATTGCAAATAAGAGCATGTATCAAATTGCTTATGTCAAAGCTGCACAAAGATTGATTAACGAAAGAAAAAATAAATAAAAAACGCGCCATAACATGCGGTCATAAAACATGCCGGGTTTAGTGGGTTTTCAGCAGCTCGTCCCGCATCGGGTTTCGTCTCGGCTGATACAGACGCAACTCCGCATTCCAGCACGTTTTATACCGCCAAGCGTTAGCAAAAATAAAAAATAGACATGAAGAAAATTATTCTTATTTTAATTGTAGTACAGATATCTAATTTTGGATTTTCTCAAATTGATTCAAGTAAAGTACTAAAAAAAGGATTTAATGTTGAAACTACATTCAGAACTTGTAACATTTCAGAACTAAATAATACTTTGAAATCATCAGGAATTTCGGAAATTGACAATGAATTAATAGGTGTTTCACTAGGAATGTATACTAGAAAGCAAAACAAAGAATCTTACAGTACAACAAATTTCACTTGGCTTCAATCAAGCAAAAACACTGGTTCTCAGGACAGCATTTCTTCAAAACTCGATATTTTTGAACTTTATTTCGATATGAATTGGGTGATTTTCAATAATTCAAAATGGATTTTCTATCCAAATTCTGGTTTGGGTGTTGGACTGACTAGATTACAACTAAAAAAAAATATTTCTTTCAACCAAAGTATTACGACTTTTTCAGATCCAGCGAAATATATTTCGACTCCAAATGTATTTGTAAATATGGGTATTGGGGCTGAACGCAAGATTAGAATTATGAAGGTAAATTATTCTATAGGGCTTATTCTTGGCTACAAACTATCAACAAAAAGTAAATGGGACTATAATAATTCGCCATCAATTAGTTATGGTGGGTTTGAATACAAAATAAGAATACGAATTGATTTACCTCGGAACTAAAAATAAATCGAGGGAAATAGAAAGAATAAATGAAATACTTTTGCTA
>CAJBPB010000344.1 GCA_903957365.1 uncultured Bacteroidota bacterium | reverse complement strand
TACAATCCTCCAACGAACGTTGTGCTGATGTGTACCAAACGACAATCCAGTCTACGTGCCAATCGTATTGCTTCTTCACACAGTGCTACATTCTCGCCTATCTGCCTTATGCCTACGGATCAAACAAAGTTGAAAAAATCATTCTCAACGGTTTACTTCAGAGTTAATTTGACAATTCGGCAATTTGACAATCTGACAATGAGACAATGAGACAATTTGACAATGAGACAATTTAATCCATCAACCTATAAACTTATAAACCCATCAACATCAACCCATCAACAAGTTCAATAATAACTAAATCATACCCATAATATATATGAAAAAACTCATCGAATGTGTCCCGAATTTCAGTGAAGGACGTGATATGAACATAATCAAACAGATAACTGACAAAATTGAAGCGGTTGAAGGTGTAAAATTACTGGATGTCGATCCGGGTGCAGCCACAAATCGTACAGTTGTTACTATGGTTGGTACACCTGATGAGGTGCTCGAAGCGGCATTTCAGGCTGTAAAAAAAGCATCGGAAATTATTGATATGCGCAAACACAAAGGTGAACATCCTCGAATGGGAGCTACCGATGTTTGTCCGTTGATACCGATCGCAAATATCACAATGGAAGAAACTGCTGAGCTGGCGCGCAAACTTGCCAGAAGAATTGGGGAGGAATTACATATTTCAGTTTATTGTTATGAAAACGCGGCATTGAAGCCTAACCGCAAGAACCTGGCTACATGCAGGGCGGGTGAGTATGAAGGTTTGGCTGATAAATTTACAAATCCGGAGTGGAAACCTGACTTCGGTCCTGACACTCTAAACGAAAAAGCTGGTGCAACTGCTGTTGGTGCACGCGATTTTTTAGTGGCATTCAATGTTAATCTGAATACCACCTCAACCCGTCGTGCCAATTCAATTGCTTTTGATGTGCGCGAAAGAGGTCGTGTAAAACGCGATGGTGATCCGATTACCGGAAAGATTGTCAAAGATGAAAAAGGAAATCAGGTTTATGTTCCGGGCACTTTGAAGTCAGTAAAAGCGATTGGTTGGTTTATTGAGGAATATGGTGTAGCCCAGATTTCGATGAATCTCACAAATATTGGTATTACTCCGGTACATATTGCTTTTGATGAGGTTTGCCGCAAGGCAGAAGCACGGGGAATAAGGGTAACCGGTTCCGAATTAATTGGTCTGGTTCCATTGAAAGCAATGCTCGATGCAGGAAAGTATTTTCTGGCAAAACAGCAGCGTTCGCTTGGCGTTGATGATGATGAACTGATCAAAATAGCAGTAAAATCAATGGGACTGGATGAGCTCAAACCGTTCAATCCGAAAGAAAAGATCATTGAATATGTACTCGCAGAAAATGAGAAGTCTAAAAAACTTGTTGATCTGACCGCAAAGGGATTCGCCAACGAAACAGCTTCTGAATCACCTGCTCCCGGCGGCGGTTCGATTGCGGCTTATGTCGGGTCACTTGGTGCTGCCCTGGCTACTATGGTTGCCAATTTGTCATCACACAAACGTGGATGGGATAGTCGTTGGGAAGAATTTTCAATGGTTGCGGAAAAAGGTCAGGCTCTGAAGAGTGAGTTGTTGTTTCTGGTAGATGAAGACACCAATGCTTTCAATCGTATCATGGATGCATTTGGATTACCAAAAAAATCGGAAAACGATAAACAGTTACGCAAAGAAGCCATTCAGACTGCTTCAAAATATGCCATTGAGATTCCATTACGTGTAATGCGCACATCGTTGGCCGTGATGGATATCGTTGAGGAGATGGCAATAAAAGGCAATCCCAATTCTGTTTCTGATGCAGGTGTTGCCGCATTATGTGTTCGGACAGCCGTCATGGGCGCTAACCTGAATGTCAGGATAAACGCTTCTGGTATCGAAGACAGAACCTATGCAGATTCAAAATTGGCGGAAGGCGCTGCTATTCAGGAAGAAGCCATTCGTCGCGAGAATGAAATTCTGGCAAAGGTCAACGAAATAATTAACCAACTTTAATTCAAAAATTATACATGGCGGGTCATTTGACACTTTGGTTGCTTTTTTTTACATCATTTATCACCCTCATGAATCCATTGGGTGTGATGCCGGTTTTCTTAAGCATGACAGCCAATCTCGAATCAAAAAAGCGAAGGGCGACTGCTATCAAAGCGACCATTACGGCATTTTTTACGCTGGTTGTTTTTGCCTTTGGCGGACAGATGCTCTTTAGTTTCTTTGGTATCTCAGTGGCTGGGTTAAAAGTTGTAGGTGGAATTCTGTTCTTTTTTATGGGTTATGATATGCTGAACGCCCGGCTTAGTCTTACGAAAATTGCCACCGAAGAGGTAGATGATTATGTGGATGATATTTCAATCACGCCTTTGGGTATACCGATGATTGCAGGACCGGGTTCAATCACCAATGCAATCATTCTGATGGATCAGAGTGCAAATGCCACAGACAAAGTGATACTGATTTCAGCGATTTTGGTCGTTTGTATCATTGTACTCACAATTCTGGTGAGTGGCACAAAGATCACACGCGCCATTGGTAAAACAGGTAATAAAGTGATGATGAAACTGATGGGACTGATTGTAATGGTTATTGCCGTTGAATTTTTCTTTACAGGGATTGAACCTTATATCAGGCATATTTTAGAGAAAAGTTAAGAATGAAAAGTGAAAAGTAATCACATACATGCGTGATCAAAATGAGTTTATTTATATTCGTTTCATTCATAGTATTTTACGGCTAATCTTACTGCTCAAAACTTTTTAGAATCATTAAAGGATTGTCTTCACACATTAAGCCAATTATATAGTCCCTGTCTATAAACTCAATCTTTGAACATTATAGTCAAACACTGCATAAATGAAGAACCGCAAAGATTTACAATTCGATTGTATTTCACTGCGGTTCTTCGTTAACAGGCTGAAATAGTATGTTACATTTAGGATAACCTTTATTGTAATATATCTGAACCAGCATCAGAATTCCTTATTCCTTTTTATGGCAATGCTGGTATCATTTTAGATTCAGCAGAAATATCACCTGAAAGGCTATGTAGAAAAGCCGTGATTTCAGCTGTTTTCTCAGGTGTTAACTCCTTGTTTAATTGTGCTTTGGCCATAATCTTTACCGTTTTATCGAGTTCTTTTATACTGCCATCGTGTAAATAGGGCCAGGTTTCAGCAATGTTACGAAGTGAAGGTACTTTAAACATATACTTATCTGCTTCGTTTTTGGTGAATGCCATCTTGCCTGAATCATCCACATCACTGTTTGTCAGTTCTTTGTGTGTACCAAAGAGAGGATATTTCTGAAACATATTTCCTCCCAGAAGCGATCCCATATGACATGCTGTACAACCAGTTTCGATAAATGCATTTAAACCGTTAATTTCCTGTTCATTAAGTGCAGTAAGGTCACCCAAAAGAAATTTGTCAAATTTACCGGGCGTGAGTAATGTACGTTCAAACGCACCAATGGCATTTTTCATATTGGTAAATGAAACGGGTTGCTTATCTTCAGGGTAAGCGGCTTCAAACAATTTTACATATCCTTCATTTTTCGATAATCGTGCGATCACTTCTTTTTCACTTGGCATATTCATCTCTGCAGGATTCATGACCGGTCCGCCGGCCTGCTCTTCCACATCTTTCATACGGCCATCCCAGAATTGTAAAAAGTGCAATGCAGCATTGAAAGTAGTAGGGGAATTTCGTGTTCCAGGCATTCCGTTGTCTCCCGGACTGGTTGCTTTATTGTCAACACCATAAGTGGCAACATTGTGACAGGTGTTACAACTTTGGGTGTTGTTCAACGACAGGCGGTTGTCGTGATATAAAGTTTTACCAAGTAAAACTTTCTCAGGTGTGACTTTATTTTCCGGATTAACCGCTTCATTGGGTAGTGGTTGATACAGGTTTTTGGCCGTCTGCAGTACAGTTGCCGGATCAAGACCTGATTTTTTTTCTTTGGGTTGCGGGCTCGAGCAGCCTACAACCAATGCCATCAAGATAAGGATGGCAATTGGGGCAATTTTTTTCATATTGTTGGAATTATTTATGGATTCCTACAAAGTTAATCATAATAGAAGCAGATTGTTTAAATCCTTTAACAAGATTGTAATATTTACGGAGTTATTGTTTTTGCCTGCTTTGTATTAATCTATGTAACAGAAGAAAGGTAACTGCTCAAATGACCCAAATAATTAACAGAGGTTCACATTTTTTTTTGACAAATTTCATTTTTAATCCTGTTAAATATTTCAATCTGAATATTTTACTCAGTTATCATTATTTTCAATGTGAATTAC
>CAJBPB010000343.1 GCA_903957365.1 uncultured Bacteroidota bacterium | reverse complement strand
GTTTATTCCATCTAATCTTTATAACATCAGCCACAAAACCTCACGATTTGCGAAAACACATTATTTGTCCGGAAAATATCAGTATCTGGCCTTGAAACAGAATTTGTGGACTTACCGCATGATTCTTGCCCAAAAAGTGTAATATTTTATTATTTGACTATCAATTAAATGCATACTTATGAAAAAAAATATTTTACTATTTGCGATGATAATGGGACTAGGAGTTTCGATATCAGCTCAAACGAATGACAATACGTATGATTCAACCTATGCAAAATCACTGGGAGCAGATGCGTATGGTATGAAGAGTTACATTTTTGTAATGTTGACGTCTGGAGACAGCGTTGTTGCTGATAAACTGGCGAGAGACTCAATTTTTGGCGGTCATATGGCAAATATGATTCGCATGGAAGAGATGGGGAAACTGGTGCTGGCCGGGCCATTTTATGACAATGATAAAGGTTGGGAAGGGATTTTCGTTTTAAACATGACGGATATGGAAGAAGCACGGTTGCTCCTTCAGTCTGATCCGGCAATAGCAAATCATTTGCTTACACCTGTTATGGCTAAATGGTATGGAAGTGCAGCCATGATGGAGATCGCTACAATTCATTCCAAAATACAGAAAACTACTTTCTGATATTCATGGTTATTAAAACTTTACTTCAGGAATTGTGAAGTTTGTTTTGTATTTTTGTAGAAGATCATTATAATTCATACAATACTATTTATGAAAAAAAGCATTTCATTACTTCTGGTTTTATTGCCTGCACTGATCATTTTGATGACCCAATGTAATAGTAAAAGTGACGACACCTATCAATTTAAATTTCAGTTTATTACGGAAGAATATAAACCTCTCAACTATACCGAAAATGGTACTGTAACCGGACTGGCACCAGAATTGTTGAAGGAAATATGCAGCAGGCTGGACATTCCTTTTGAAACGTCTGTACTTCCCTGGGAAGAAGGTTATGCATTGGTACAGACCAATGAAAATGCGGTGCTTTATTCAACCATTCTGAATGCAGCCAGAAAAGATTTATTTAAATGGGCCGGACCATTTGCATCACTTGACTGGATATTTTTTGCTTCATCGCAAAATCAGATTGCACTGAGTTCGCTGGATGATGCCAAACAGGTTGCTGCTATTGGTGTTTTAAAGGATTACGCAATAGAGCAATATCTGGTTAGCGAAGGATTTACCAATCTTGTGTATTGTGATGATAATGTGGATGCCTTTGACAGGTTACTGAAAGGTGAAATTGATCTTTTCCCATCTGATAAAATCACAGCAGAGGCAGCATTGAATTCGTTGAGTAAGTTAATCTATGATGTTTCCGGAGAATTAATTATTCGTACTGATCTGGTCTATTTTGCCTTCAATAAAAATATACCTGATAATGTAGTCGCTGATTTTCAGCACGAGATTGATGCGCTTAAGGAAAACGGAACCTTGAAATCACTCTATCAGCAATTCATGCATTCACCCGATGCGCCTGAGATCCTGCAAATCTATACCGAACAATATCCTCCTATCACATTCAGGAATAGTTTTGGTGAAATCACCGGGTTTGGCACTGATGTCGTAAATGAGATAATGAAACGTAACAATTCCTTTAGTGAAATCAAACTTTCATTGTGGAGTAACGGATATGAACTGGCACTGAATAATCCAAACTTCTGCCTTTTCACTATGGACCGTACCGAACTTAGGGAAGAATTATTCAACTGGGTTGGTCCGGTTGGAACCAATACTACTTATTTTTACACAAAAGCAGGTTCCGGGATCAGTATTACATCCATTGATGATGCCAAGAATTTGAATTCAGTCGGAACGGTTAGTTCCTGGTTTTCAGACCAATATTTACGCGATATGGGATTCACCAATCTCGTATCTGATGGTGATCCTGCTGTGATGGTCGATAAACTCATGCAAGGTGAAATTGATGCCTTTGTATGTACGGATGTAACATTTCCGGATATTTTAAGAGAGTCAGATTATCAATACAGTGAAGTTGATCCGGCTTTTCCTTTGATGGCGTCTGATTATTATGTGGCATTTTCCAAAAGTACGCCTGTTGCGACTGTAGATCAGTGGCAGCGTGCGCTGGATGCCGCTAAAACAGATGGTACGTATGCAGCAATTCAAAGAAAATGGTTTCCATAGTATTTCTGCAACAAACGGGTTTATTTATTTTCAAAACTGCTGATATCCCAGGTTTCCTTCAGATTATTTAAGGCATCCGGATTGATTTTAAGATTGATAGGAACCACATTCTTTACACCGATGTCATTCATTTGTTTACCATCAAGAATATCAGCGGAAAGATTGCCGGCTATTTTTCCTACTTCCTGATATTCAGCTCCTAATCCGAATAAGGTATTGCCATAAATATTATATGGATTGTTAGTAAACAATGGAATTCTTGCACGGGTAGCAGCATTTATTACCTGATCAATGCCCGATTCGACCACATTATCACCGCCAACCCAAAGTGCTTCCACACCTCTCATTGTAAGCGACATAGCAGTCTCAAGAACCTGGATTGAGCTCTCGACACTCATTTCAACCAATTCAATTCCCAGTTCTTTACATTTTTCCCGGGCCAGTTTCACACAAGCTTCAGAGCAGGTTTCACTTGTACACCATACCGTTCCGACCTTTTTTAAACCTGGGTTCATCAGTTTTGCAATTTCAAAAGCCCTTTCAACTGGCTGAAAACTACCAATTCCTATCAAATGCTCAGGACGTTGTTCCGGCTCTGTACCAGTAATGCCCACCCCTGAAACATAAGGATCGGTAACGGCACAAAATACATGTTTCACTTTACCCTCTTTGTTGGCATTGGCCATTATTTGCAATGCTGGTGTGCTGATGGTGATCACAACATCAAACTTGCTGTTGATGATATTTTGTGCAATCATATTTCCTGTGGGTAAGTCACCTTCTGCACAGAATCTCACGATGGAACAGGTTTTTCCATCAACATATTTCCTTTCATTCAATGCCTCAATTACACCTTTTTCTGTTTCATCGAGTACAATTCTTGAGGAAATTTTGAAAATAGCGATTTTAACCTGTTTTTGTTTTTTCGAAGACTGACGATTTTCAAGGTCGAGCAATAGAAGAATACCTGCTGTTAAAAGAATGGCTATGATACTACGTGCTATGATAGAGAATTTCATGATATTTTCATGGTATGTATAGTTTAAATATAATTCTCAACAAGCAAAGTGGCAACAGCCGCATCAATATTGTCTTTGCGACGAAGTTCATCAAATAGAGTCAATAAATCATTGACTTTCAATCGTTTCTTATCAATACCTTTAAAATCGAATGCAACTTTCCCCTTGTGCATCATGATAATACGGTCGCCGAGATTTACAGCCTGTTGCATCGAATGGGTTACCATCATGGTAGTAAGTTTGTCTTTAACAATAACCTGCTCTGTAAGGTCAATTACTTTGCTTGCCGTTTTGGGGTCGAGTGCGGCGGTATGTTCATCAAGTAAGAGTAATTTTGGTTTCAAAGCAGTCGCCATTAGCAATGTAAGCGCCTGACGCTGACCGCCTGAGAGCTTTCCAATCGGATTTTCAAGTCTGTCTTCAAGTCCCATGTTCAATGGTTTGACCATATTCTTGAAATCGTTAATCAGAGAAGGAGGAAGTCCCCAACCTAGCCCGCGTCTTTTCCCACGTTTCATGGCTAAGGCAAGATTTTCCTGGATAGACATATTAGGTGCGGTTCCGCTGAATGGATTCTGAAAAACCCTGCCTATGTATCTGGCGCGCTCGTGCTCACTCCATCGGGTAATATCAATATTATCAAGTGTTATCACACCTTCATCTACTATAAATGTTCCGGCAACTGCATTCAGCATGGTTGATTTGCCAGATCCATTTGTTCCGAGCACACAAACAAAACTGCCTTCTTCAATTTCAACAGAGACCCCCTGCAAAGCGATAACCTCGTTTACCGTTCCCTGATTAAAGGTTTTACTGATATTATTGATCCTAAGCATTTGCTTTACTTTTAAATGAAAGTTTTTTATTTTTTAACAAACCAGGCAGAATGAGCGCAATGAAGACAAACAAGGCTGTTATAATCTTCAGGTCATTTGGATTTAGTCCCCAGCGCAATGCGATGGCAACCAGCAACCTGAATAATACTGAGCCTAAAACGGCACCCGTAATCACAAATCCAACACTGTTGTCATTGATGATGGCTTCACCAATAATAACACTGGCCAATCCCCAGACCATCATCCCAATTCCCATCTGGACATCAGCAAAACCCTGAAATTGCGCCAGCATGGCGCCGGCGAGTGCAATAAATCCATTTGATAAAGCGACTCCGACAATAATCATTAATTTGGTATTTACACCCAAAGCGCGGATCATCTGATCATTATCACCGGTAGCGCGCATTGCAGTCCCGATATTAGTTTTAAAGAACCACCAGAGAATGACTCCGAATCCGGTGATAGCCAGAAAACAGAAAGCCAGCAACCAGAGGTCTTTTACCGAAACTTCCCACCCAAGGATCAATGTTCTGGCATCAGCGCCTGAGAATGATACTGAAAGGTTTTCAATCCAGGTAAAAACGGTTGTTTCACTCAAAAGTGGCATATTGCTTTTTCCCATAACATGCAGATTCACCGAATATAGTGCCGTCATAACAAGGATTCCGGCCAATAACGGATTGATATTGAAACGTGTATGAATAATTCCGGTAACTGCTCCGGCTGACATTCCGGCCAGAAAAGCGATGAAACTTGCAAGCAAAGGATTCGTACCTGCCACAATGAGTGAAGCAGCAGTGGCAGCCCCGAAAGTGAAAGAACCTTCCGCAGTTATATCAGGGAAATCAAAAATTCGGAAACTGATAAAAATGCCGAGTGCCAGCAATGCGAGTATCAGTCCTATGGTCGTTGATCCAATAAGTAGTGACATAAATTTTTATTTTGGTGAAATTTGTATGCTGTTCCTGTTCACTTGTTTAAACCATTTCATCGATGCATGCCACCCAGCAAAATCCCTGTACAAACCGGCTTTCGCCAAGTCCGGAAATTTCACGGGTATCATTGGTAAGGTGGAGTATATCTTTTAATTCAGTAGTTTCAAACAGATATTCAATGGTTTCCTCCAGATTTATTCCTGTTTTTTTGAGTGCTATATAAGAAAAAACGGCTGAATGTAAATGTGATCTGATTGCATTATCAGGACCAATTGGACGAAGAAACCTTTTAATTACTTCTGAGGATTCACTTGAGATTAATCCGACAGTGACTGTAAGTCCTTTGTTGTGAGCTGGTTCTGTAGTAAAATTTATTGTTTCTTTGATTTCGGGGAAGGTGAAAATAGGTTTTCCATCAATGGGCGAAGCATTCAATGAAGCGCCAATTAAACCGCCGCTTTCAGCTATCATCACAATGGCAAAATGTTTGCTGCCAGTGATTTTTGAAAGATTTTCTGCCAGATCAGATACTGTGATTGTGTTATGGTGGTTATCAGATTCAAAACGAACAAGATGCGAGAAATTTCCCGAAAATTGTAAACCATATAATGCTGTCAATGATGCGACTAATTGTCCTGAACCAACAATATAATCAGGTTTTTTTGATCCATCACCCGGTAAGTAAGCGATGCTTTTTCCAAGTTGAATGAATTCACCAAAACGGTTTTTACAATCGTCAAAATTATTTCCCAGAGCGCCTAAACCAATTCCAAAGTTGTGATCTCCTGCATTAATCTGAAATGCGTTTTTTTTGGAAAAGCCTGAGTCCATCACTAATTCAGGGCTTCCATAAAAAGTTACCTCTGCTTGTTTTTTGGGAGAAAGCGCTGTAATACCAAATGTATAACCATTGGCTTCAAAGTGAGATATGGAGTCTTGGGTTACGGTTTTTTTTACTTTCTTCGGATGTTGACTTAATATTTCAGCCAATCCGACCATGGTCAATACCTGACGAACATTTTCTGACATGGCTTTAACCTGAAAATAACCATTGACTGCAGATAAATTCTTGTTTTGTGTGATCAAGGACCTGATACCCGCCGAACTGAGGTAATCGACGCCAGTCATATCAAGAGAAATCTGATAGTGACCTTCCCGCACCAACCGATCAACATAATCATTAAGATGACCAGCCCTGTTTGCATCAAGCCTGCCTGTGCATTTCAGGATTATCTCGTCACCCATTTTCTCCAGAATGATTTCAAGATTATTCATATTTTCCACATTTATTATTACTCAATTTTCAATTACTATTTTTTAATTATCTGGTCTGCAGATTCATACATCGATTTTGGTGTTTCCAGTCCGTAAGCGTTCGCGGCTTCCGGATTAATCACTGTTCTGATAAATTTTATACGGCTGAAAGGTATTTCAGCGGTAGATTTACCATTTATGACTTCAATGCCAATGTCTGCAATTTCGTAACCCTGTTGCAGATAATCGCCCGCAACGGCTGCAATTGCGCCCATTTCAACCTGACTGGAAATAAAACAAAACAATGGAATTTTTTGGGTTCTCGTGACTTTTACCATACTGGCAAAACCTGGGATCGTGCAGTTGTCTGGCAACTGACAGATGGCATCAATATTCTTCATGCAAAGTAAAGTAGTAGCATCAACCACTTCTGAAACAGAATTCACAGGTAATGAAATAAGGTTAATATTTTTGCTTTTACACGATTTTTCAAGTTCCTTCAATCCACTGAGTGATGCCATTTCACCCGGACAATACAGTGTGGCAACCGTTTTTATATCAGGTAAATACGTTGAGATCAACTCTAATCCCCTGTCGGTGTAACTCAGGCCATCAATTCCGGTTATATTAGGCTGATGCTCTATGTATGAAACCCCCAATCCATTTCCAACCGGGTCGGCAACCACTGTAAATAGAATAGGAACGTCCTTAATGTTTGATGATAATGCCATGGTTGCTGCTAAAACAGTTGAAAATATCAGGTCATATTTTTTTTCAGCAACCACTTTGACAATGGTATTTAAGGTACCAAAATCTGCATTGGCATTATATTCATCGAAGGTGAAATCATCGTTCAGGGCATGTCCTTTTTCTTTTAAACGAGCCAGAATACCTTTCGTAACATCATCACAATCAGGCGATGACACATAATGGACCATTGCAATATTAACTGCAGGATTAAATTTTTCTTTCTGCCCAAAAATTAAATCAGCCGATTTTAAAATACGCTCGTTGAAAACGATGCCATGTTGTTTTGCCTTTTCCGGATTAATCTCAAGATAAGTTTTGGAAGGAGCCTGGAAAGGAATATTTTCAGGATTTTTATTATTCAATAATATATCAATGGCTTGTAAACCTGCGTCATAACCATTCTGATAATAATCAACATCAATCTGAGCAATACTCTCCATTTTACTGCCTTTGGGCCGTTTATTGAAATCAAAATAAGGAATGTTGGTATTTACGATGCCTTTAATTAGGGTAGAAACCCCTGAAGCCATGATATTATCGCCCATCTGGCAGACTGCATCGATACTTGAGTTTGTCATTCCAAGGACAGCATCAGGCAACTCAGTTGAATTATTGACAGGAAAAAATTTAACATTCAATCCGTGCCTGGAGGCAACTTTCTCAAATTCTTCTTTGAATTTGACTGAGATTATTTCTCCAGGACAATAAATTGTCCCCAAAGTTTTAATTTGCGGGGCAATTTCAGTAATCAGACTGCACATGCGCTCAAAATCACAGTTTACACTCACCCCAGTGATATTTTTCTTATGATGTTGAAAGTCGGTTCCTGCACCGGCAAGTATGGGATCAGCCACAGCGGTAAAAATAACAGGAATATCTTTTATGGTATTTATGGCTGCCTGCAAAGCAGGTGTGCATGAAACAAACAACAAATTGTAATTTTGAGATTGAATCTGTTTCAGGATACTGTTCAGCATCGAAATATCTCCACTCGCTTTGTAAATGTCTGCCTGAAAATTTTTATCAATTGTCAATCCATTATCTTCCAGACTTTTAAATATGCCTTTCTCAACATTTTCAAGTGTCGAAATATCAATCCAGTGAACGATAGCAATTTTGAATTTAACATTGGAATTCGAACGGAAATGTTTGCGATTCGACAGGTCGGAAAGCAGAAGAATTCCACCCAGAAAGAGAAAGAAAATGATTCCCGTAACTACTTTTTCCAGATCCTTCATTTCAGATTTTCTACCTGTTTGATAACTTGCTCTTCCTGATTCAAAAATTTATCAGGAATACTGATATTGAAATATTTCATGGCTTCTTTATTGACCTTAACAGAGGTTTTCGAAACAAATTTAAAAGGTATATCAGCAGGTGATTTACCGTTAAGTACCTTCATTGCCAATTCTACAGCATCAATGCCTGCTGAATAATAATCGCGAGCAACTACCGCAACTGCTCCATTTTTTGCCTGATCACTGACGAACCCAAAGTAGGGGATTTTGGATTTATACGACTCCCTTATGATGCTGGAATAACAACTGCCGGTTAGATTGTCAGATATCTGAGTGAAAGCCTCAATGCCACGACTGGTGATTGCCTGCGCTGCATCAGCAACTTCAGTTGCAGTATTTGCCGGAACAGTTATTAGTGTCAATCCGCGTTTTTCAGCAGCTGATTTTAGTCCTTCCACATAGGCAACCGAATTAATTTCTCCGGGTGTAAATATTGTCCCGACGATTTTAATACCTGGCATTGATTCGATCACTAAATTAACCAAACCATCGAAATCGCTCATGGTTGAGATACCTGTGAGATTAGATAAATGTTTTGTGAAAGATTCGCCTAGTCCGGCCCTAACCGGATCACCAACATTTGAAAATACAATCGGTGTTTGTTTGATCTTTTTAGAAAATGATTGCATGGTTGGTGTTGAAGAGGCAAATATCAGATCCCATTTATCGCTGCCGACGACTTCGGTTATGCTGTTCAACGTTGAAACGTCTCCCTGTGCATTGAAAATCTTCAGGGAATAGTTTTTCCCTTCAATGAATCCGTTGTTTTTAAGTCCATCTTTGATTCCTTTTTCCACTTCATCTGTGTTGGGACTATCAACATAATGGGCCAGACAGAATTTGTATATTTTTTCTGATTCAGGCGTTTTTATACTTCTATAAATATCAGGGAATGTGATATTTAATTCCTTTGCTACCTCAAAGTTCAGTTTTATGTCTTCTTCAACATAATTGATAATGGGTATTCCTGCCGGACTCTCGCCGTTCAGCACTCTTGCAACGATTGGGGCAGTTTGGCTTCCGGTTTTATACCAACCAATCCCAACAGCAGCCAGCGCCCCCTGATCAACATAATCGACATCATTTAAAATCAGAGGAATTTTGTTGTCGCGGCAAACTTTGATGATTCCATGTATTGCCTGTAAGGCGGTATTATCGCCTGTAACCCACATCACATCAATGTTTCTCATGCAAAGTGCTGTGGCAGCCTGATAAACTTCAGAAGTGTTTACGACGGTCGTTTCAATAAGTTCAAGATCTTTAAGTTTCATATAATCCTTTGCAGTTTTAACCACTTTTACTGAATTGGCTTCTGAGGAATTATATAAGGTGCCAATTCGTTTAGCTTCAGGAAAAAGATCTTTAATAAAATTAAAAGTTCTCTCAACCGGAGGAAATGAACCGACACCGGTAATATTTGGAAGATGATCGCTATAACTATTTCCAGCTCCGGCCTCAAGTGGTGTGTAGGACATGGTGAAAACCATCGGATGATTTTTTACAGCAGAAATGGCAGCAGTTATACCGGGTGTAGATGTAACAACTATCATATCAACAGGTTGATTGTCCATGTTAAGATGAATGGGCTGAAGGTTTCCGATTTCACCATTCGCATGCTGGGCAATCACTTTTAAATTACTGTCTTTGGTAAATCCCAGTTCTTTTAATCCATCCCATAATCCAGCAAGGGTTGCGTCAAGCGTAGCATCAGGACCAAAATAGGTTAATCCGATGGTGTATTTTTTTCCCGGAATGGCATTTTCACCTGTATTACCAGCGATTGGTTGATTTTTCTCCTTTTTAGCTTCGCGATTCTCCCAATCTGAAAAAAGTAAAATACTTCCTGCAAGCGCAAGTGCAACGATTCCATTTAAAATTTTCAGGATTTTCATCTGAATGTTATTTGTTCATCTGATCAAAACAGACATTCTTATGCCAGTAATTAACTTACTTTCTGATAATTAATCTGAGCTGAGGGTGATGCCGAAAATGATATAAACTTGTTCAGTATCAGGATTAAAAATAACTTTACCAATAAGAGGCAGACTAAATTTCTCAGTCATTTTAATTTCTTTGGTGAGCGAAATCCCAAGGTTGGTTATCATAAAATTACCATCCGTGGTAAAATAGTTATTACCAGCTCCTAAAAAGACATTTACATCATCGAAATCGTAGGAAACCTCAAAATATAGGTCGTCGTCAACATTCAGAAAATAATAGGCCGAAAGATTAAGGTTTCCAATGGTTTGGATTCCACCGATTTCGAAAATATGGGCCGTATCATAGGCGAAGTAATTACCAATGTTACCAGGTTCAATCGGGCTGTAAAAATCGGTGAAATCGAGTCTTAATCCAAAATCAAAATTATAGGAGGCGTAAAGGTCTGCTTCAGTGGTATTTGTTGTTGAAAGGGAATAATTCCCCCAGGCACCAATAGCGAATCCCTTGTAAGCGTATTCAATTACCGGTTGTACAACGGGCGAATTTCCAAAATCGATTCCTCTCCAGTTCCATCGGTTTAATATATCAGCCCCAACAGACCAGTTTCCGGAAGATTTTTGAGCTAAGAGATCGTTTGATCCTGAGATCATTATCAAAGTAATGATGGTGAACAGAATTTTTTTCACTGAATTACTGTTTAAGAATTTTCTCTGTTATTCAAAACTGTGTGATTCTTGAACAACAAGAATAAAAATGAAATCTATAACTGTTATGGAAAAACTGATCCTTAAACTGGGTGTTATTGGATCGCTTTTTCCTGGTTATCAAAGATTTTAAATATTGAAGAAAATCCCGAAATATCAAAGATTTCTTTGATTGAAGGTTGCAGATTACATAGATGTAATTTTCCATTGAGCGATAAGGTTTTTTTCTGGGCAATCAGAAAAACCCTTAATCCTGAACTACTTATGTAATTGAGTCCACTGCAATCGAAAACAAAATTTTTCTCTCCTGCACTTAACAGCGTATTTATCTCATTTTCAAACTGTGAGAAGTTAGTTGTGTCAATTCTTCCTTCTATGTTCAGGACACAGAATTCATTTTTCTTTTCATTTGTCAGGTTCATACTGTATGGTTTTATATAAAGTTAAAATATTATTTTCATTTTTTCTGGTATAATGCACTTCATTCATAATCTTGGAAATCAGAAAGATACCTAATCCACCAATCGGTCTGTCTTCTGCATCCAGACTGATATCAGGTTGTTTGAGGGAGGTCGGGTCAAACGGCTTTCCATCATCTGTAATTTCAATGGTTAACAAATTATCTTTCAGTGAAATACTGATTTTTATCTCATGTTTGAGTTCATCTTCAAATGCATAGAAAATAACGTTGGAAACAGCTTCTTCCAGAACGAGATTGATGTTCATCATAAGTGGAACAGGCAGTTCCCAGATTTCGGCAGTTTGTTCGATGTTTTCAAAAAGAACAGCCAGCTCCTCAACCCGGTTTTCAATAACAAATAGTGCCTCTTTGTTTATCTCCATTTTGAATATTGTTAGTATTGTTATCCAACACCAATGAAAAAGAATAAAAAAAACAATTGTGAAAGTGAAAAAAACGTTTCAAACAAAAATTCAATTTTGCACTCAAATTTAAGAAAATATTTATTGGTTTGTTAAAAAAAATAATGTGGCATAATTTCAAAACTTCAACGTATCGTTGTTATTATGTAAGTAATTCTCTGTTATATTTTGAACATTTAACTTTAAATTCCAAAACAAGTTTTTCAAAGTCAATGCAAAGTTTATCTTGGAAGCGATAATCTCTTTCAAGATAGCGTTTAGCATAATTCCGTTTTATGCAATACCCATTGCAACAAATAGTCTTTTTGTTCCACGGCTTTTTTATTCAACTCTTCGGTATGGATGTGCTTCTGTGTTGAATATCACCTTGTTAAAATCAAGCTTACCCGATTCATCAAATAATAGAAAGGCATATTTTAAAGTTTCTGCAAAGAAAAAACTCTCCATATAATCACGTTTTTCTTTCGTTCGTACATCTTTTAAAGCGGCATAAGCGACATCGGTTCTGCAATATGTAATCAGGTTTTCAAACATGGCTTTCCCCATTTCAGGATAAATTTCGTTGTGTGTATATTGATACAGATAATATGCACTTTCGAAGTTTTCGGGTCGTAAAATGTACGATCCGTTTTCAACTTCCATGTTGCTGTAATTCATTGACTCGGGCTCAATACCATGCATCATCCACATGATGTAATTTGATTGTTGCAGGTCAGCTGCCCGTTTCAGGTCGCCATGCATGGCGAGTGTACCTGCAAAAAACGCATCGAGCGCGCCATAAGTAGTTGAGGTGCGCGTGCCTGAATACATATTGGCCTGACCGTACCATAATCCTTCTGGTTTCTGGTCGGCCAGATACTTGTTTACAGCATCAATGGTAGGTGTCCACATCGATTGTAAAGTACTGTCATTGAATAGTATGAATCCTTTAAGCATATATTCAAGATAGGAATCAATACAGCCTGAAATATGACTGATTGGATTGGTAATCTCTCCAGTTTCAACGTTGATTCCTTCTGGAATGAGGTTGAGTGGTGAACGAAAGGAATACATCGCAGTCATGGCTTTCATTGCGGTTTGGTAATAAACAGGATTACCGGTGTGTTTACTCAGAATTCCATATTCGACAAGATAAGTTCCTATTTCTGCAGGATTGGAAATCGGACCGGATGTTGCGCCAGTTTTAAGATTTACATAACGGTATGGCATACCGGTAGGGGAGTTGAACGCTTTCATCAGGCGTTTGGCCAGATCCTCAGCCAACACAAGAAATCTTTTGTCGCCATCGAGTTCATAGGCTGACAATAATCCGGCAAATATACGGATGGAAACTTCAAAATTTTGTACTTCCATGTCAACATCAAAATCAAGTTTTTCGAAAATAAGTTCTTTTGTTTCATCAGCCTCAATGAAAAGACCCATCAGAATCATCGTGTCAAACGCATCCACAGGTGTCATTAAAAGTGAATTTTTGTACCAGTTGTGAGGTTGTTTGCTTAATGGTTGTAAGGCATCATAACCCCATGCATAGGTTTTGTAACCATTCCATGCATGCAGAAACTCCGATTTGACTCGTTCTGCCATTTCCAGTTTATCAATAGATTGTTTACTTTCATTTGAAGGGCTATTGCCTGTTAACGTTTGACTGAGTAGAATATTTGCTTTCAAAGTACTGATAAACAGTATAAATACAAGCATTATGAATGATTTCATCCGTGATTATTTAGATTCACGAAGGTAAAAAGTATTCCGTTCATAGATTTAATTTATCATAGTTTCATATGTAATAATCATCACAAATCAGGGCTTTCTGTCAAAAATATAAACCACTGTTTTAAGGTTATTTAGATTGAATTTAAGTTTTCAGCAAACGATTGCCAATCATTTTAAGTTCATAACTTTGAGGCAATTTTATCAGAATTACGAACTTTTTTTATTTTATTTTTCAAACAAAAAGATACGATCAAATAATAATATAAACATTTAAAAATTAATATTTTATGTCAAAAAGAACCATCGTAGCCTTGCCGGGCGACGGCATAGGAAAAGTAGTATTGGATGAAGCTATCCGCGTTTTGGGAGCTGCCGGATTTGAATCTGATTATGTCACTGGAGATATAGGCTGGGAATTCTGGTGCAAGGAAGGCAATCCGTTTCCGCAACGTACCATTGATTTGATTGAAAAACACAAAATTTGTCTCTTTGGTGCAATTACTTCCAAACCAAAAGACGCTGCCTTTGCAGAGCTTTTGCCTGAACTGAAAGAGAAAAACCTTGTTTATTCAAGTCCGATCGTAAGTCTTCGTCAGCATTTTGGACTTGATATTTGTATGAGACCCACCAAGTCTTATATCGGTAATCCGTTGAATTTTATCCGTCGTGGTGCTAATAACACCATTGAAGAACCTGCAGTTGACGCGGTAATTTTCCGTCAGAACACCGAAGGATTATATGGTGGCGTAGAATGGTCCAATCCTCCTGCCCAGGTGTATGATGCTTTGATGACACATCCAAAATTCAGACAGAATTTCGGTAGTCATCCTAAAGAAGAAATTTCTGTTTCAACGCGTATTTTTACAAAAAAATTCACAACACGCATTCTGATTGCTGCTTTTGAACATGCCAGGAAATATGGTTACAAATCAGTTACGCTGTGCGAGAAACCTAACGTAATTCGCGAAACCAGTGGTATGATGTATAAACTGGCACAGGAAATCCAAAAATCTCAATTTAGTGAGATCGAACTCTGGAACACGAACATTGATGCCCAGATGATGTGGCTGACCAAAAATCCGGAGGATTATGGTGTAATTGTAGCTGGTAATATGTTTGGTGATATTGCATCAGATGGTTTCGCAGGATTAATCGGTGGATTGGGATTTGCTGCTTCAGCACAATTTAACCCCGATTCAGGTGTTGGTGTTTTTGAACCAACCCACGGTTCTGCCCCCAAATATGCTGATTACCCGGTTTCTATCGTGAATCCAATCGCAATGATTGAGTCAGCCTGCATGATGTTAGATTATATTGATCAGCAACCCATCGCTGCAAAAATCAGAAAATCAGTAGCCGAAGTAATTGCTGAGGGCAAAGTGCGTACCTACGATATGATGAAAATGACTGGCCGTCCTGATGTAATTGCTAAAGGTGCAGCAAGTACCCAGCAGATGGCTGATGCGATTATCGCGAAACTTTAGTTAAATTTTATAGAATCGGGGCTGGAAGTATTTTGTGCTTCCAGCCTCTTATTTATAACCTGATCTTACACTAAATACAAAAGATATTATGTCACAAATTGAGATAAAAAAGGAATTTCTGGAGCAGGCACGAGAATTATGGCCTGAGCTGGATTGGATTAAAGATGTTGAACTTCGTAATCAGACCACCCGTACCTGGGCATTGGCTTTGCAACGTAGTGTACTTACTCCCAATGACTTAAACACTATACCATTTACATTACTATGTGGTCCTGACCTGAAGGTTACTTTCATGGGTCATAAAAGAGCTGTAGTACATATTGCTAAAGATTGCGGTGACCAGATGAATAAATTCTTCAAGACAGACTTACCGGTTGATATGGATGTACTTATTGCTGGCGCTATCTTAGCCGATGTAGGCAAACTGCTTGAATATGAGTTAAAGGATGGAAAAGCGATTCAGGGAGCCTATGGAAAATACCTGCGTCACCCGTTTTCAGGAGTTTCGTTAGCTGAAATGTGCGATGTACCGGCTTCGGTTTGTCATATTATCGCTACCCATGCAGGTGAAGGTAATATGGTGAAACGTTCTACTGAGGCATATGTAGTGCATCATGCCGATTTTATGACATTTGAACCATTTAGAGAACGATTAAAATTGTAAGGTTATCGTTAATAATCAGGTTACAATTACATCGAATTTTATGATTATTCAACTATCATTATCTATTTAAAACGAATTTTATGAATATTATTGAAAAAATACTCGCAAAACATAGTAACAAAGCCTCGGTCAAACCGGGTGAAATTGTGGATATATTTATTGATGCCCGTATCGCCCGCGACTTTGGTGGTGCCAATGTAGTTAAAAATATTGTCAACAACGGATTGACGGTCGCTGATGCTTCACGCACATTTTTCACATTTGATTGTAACCCAACAGGTTCAGATCAGAAATATGCTGCCAACCAGCATTATTGCCGGTTTTTTGCCCGCGAAAACAATATCAGAGTGTATGATATTGATGCCGGAATTGGTACTCATATTGCCATTGACCACGGTCTGGCATGGCCGGGAAGTACTTTAGTTTCAACCGATTCACATGCCAATATTCTTGGCTCAATCGGTGCATTCGGACAAGGTATGGGTGATCAGGATATTGCAGCTGCCTGGGCGAAAGGCAGTCTGTGGTTTAAGGTTCCATCATCCGTTAAACTGATTTTTAAAGGTGCGCTTTCGGAAAATGTGTCAGCAAAAGATTTCGCATTGAATTTACTTAACATATTTGGGGCCAATAAATTACTTGGGTACTCTGTTGAGTTTTATGGAGATACGATCGATAAACTCACTATGGATCAGCGTATTACCATAGCTTCAATGGCAACAGAAATGGGAGCCATCATCTTTTTGTTTCCTCCTAATAAGGATGTGTATGATTTCTGTGAGGAAAAAACCGGACGCCCGATCGAACGAATTGATGCCGATGCCGATGCGCAATATGAAGAAGTAAAGGAAATTGATGTTACAGGTTTTGTTCCGATGCTGGCCCGTCCGGGAAAACCACATGACAATGCAGGCGTTTCAACCGAGATGGGTAAGAAGATTGATTCTGCATTTATCGGAAGTTGTACCAATGGCCGTTTGGAGGATCTCCGAATTGCAGCCGGAATACTAAAAGGACGAAAAATAGCCCCGGGTGTAGTACTGAAAGTTGTTCCATCAACTGACATTATCTGGATGCAGGCGATGGAAGAAGGTTTAATCAAGATATTTAAGGATGCTGGTGCCATTGTTTCCAATGCCGGTTGTGCCGGTTGTGCGGCTGGTCAGGTTGGACAAAATGGTCCGGGTGAAGTTACATTGAGCACAGGAAACAGGAATTTTGAAGGGAAACAGGGAAAAGGATTTGTATACCTTGCATCGCCTGCTGTCGTAGCAGCTTCTGCAGTTGCAGGTGTTATTACCACTCCGGATAGTATTCCGGATGTAGCAGCCATTTTCAATAAACCATTGACTTCTTCTTTCACAATGGCACCTAAAAAGGAGACCCGGGATGAAAGACCCCTCACAGTTGAGGGTCGCGTTTGGGTGATTTTAAAAGATGATATCGATACAGACATGATTTTCCATAACCGTTATCTCACAATCACTGATATCAAAGAGATGGGACAATATGCTTTTGACAATCTGAAAGGTTACGAAGATTTTGCTAAAAAGGCCCAACCCAATGATATTGTGATTACAGGCAAAAATTTTGGTGCCGGTAGTTCACGCCAGCAGGCGGTTGATTGCTTTGCCGCTCTGGGTATTTCATGCATTCTTGCTGAGTCGTATGGCGCCATTTATGAACGGAATGCGATCAATGCCGCTTTCCCTATTTTGACTTATGATCCCAAACTCCTGCAGTCAATCGACCTTCAAAATGGTGACCGGATTAAGGTTGATATGGCCGGAGGCAAAGTGACAAATCTGGGGAATGGTAAAACCGCTGAGATTGATAAATTTACAGATGTCCAGATAGAGATTTATCGCAACGGTGGCCTTTTGTAATTAGTGAATAGTTCAGCAATAGTCAATGTCTAAATAAAATTACATATGATTTTCAATTGCACATCACTTTCGGCTTTCAAACTTTACGAACTTTAATACTTATATTATATGGGAAAAACATTTGCAGAAAAGATATTGGGCGCTCCGGCAGGAGCCATCGTTTTCAGAAAGCCTGATATCGTGCTAACGCATGACAATACAGCCAGCATACGCAAAACATTTGAAAAAATGGGCGGAACAGAATTGTTTGATGCTGACCAGCTGTTAATTACCCTCGATCACAACGCGCCACCTACAGATTCAAAATTGGCCAATGATTATCAGTCAATCCGGACTTTTGCATGTGAAAAGGGTATTTCAAAGTTTCATGCTGCCGGTGATGGAATCTGTCATCAGCTCATGGCTAATTATGCGCGTCCGGGAATGATTATTGTTGGTAGTGACAGTCATACCTGTACTGCAGGGGCATTCAATGCGATGGCTGCTGGTATCGATCGAACTGAATCAGCTGGACTTTGGAAAAAAGGTGAAACCTGGTTTCGTGTTCCTGAATCATTGAAAATCAATCTGATTGGAAAATTAAATCCTGGAGTATTTGCCAAAGATATTAGTTTGTGGATTATCGGAAAAATTGGTACCGACGGAGCAAACTATATGTCAATCGAATTTCATGGTGATGGTGTTGGAACATTGAGTATATCAGAACGCATGACACTCACCAACCTGGCATCGGAAATGGGCGCTAAAAATGCAGTATTTCCGGCAGATAAAGTACTTTGTGCTCATCTTGGTGATGAACAACCCAATGCGGTCTGGGCTGACGATGATGCGGTGTATGAGAAAGAAATGACCATCGATCTGGGTGCGATATTTCCAGTTGTCGCCGCTCCACATAGTCCTGAAAATATAAAAGCAGTTTCAGAAGTACAAGCGATAAAACTTAATCAGGGTGTTATTGGAACCTGCACGAATGGTCGTTTGGATGATATCATGATTGCAGCAGAAATACTTGATGGTAAGCAAATTGCGGATGATTTCCAGTTACTGGTCATTCCAGCTTCCAAAGATATTTATCTGCAAGCCATTGAAAACGGTTCTATCGCAAAATTGATGAAAGCGGGAGCGACCATACTTGCATCCTCCTGTGGACCTTGTTTGGGGACTGGTCAGGGTATTCCAGCGGATGATTTTAAGGTTATTTCAACAGCCAACAGAAACTTCAAAGGCAGGATGGGAAATAAAAATGCCTCTATTTATCTGGCAAGTCCGGCAACAGTTGCTTATTCATCCATTTTCGGAGCAATCACTGATCCACGTGGAATAGTTTCTAAAGATGTTTTTGATTCAACCATTTTGGTTGCAACCACGGTTTCAATTCCAAAAACTGAAAACCGTAAATCGGGGAAGGTATGGCATTTTGCAGATGCTGATAATCTAAATACTGATCAGATGTTTGCCGGAAATCTGACTTACAGTGTTTTAAGTTCTGATCCTGAAGCAATTATGCCTCATCTTTTTAAAGGATTCGATGAAAGTTTTGCTGAGAATGTTAAGGAAGGAGATATTATCATGGCAGGTGACAATTTCGGTTGTGGCAGTTCGCGTGAACATCCTGCTGTTGGTTTAGCCCATGCTGGTGTAAAAGCAGTTATCTGTAAATCTGTGAACCGCATATTCTACCGGTCATCTGTAAATCAAGGTCTTCCGATCCTTGTTGTACCTGAAGCTGTAAATAACTTTAAACCTGGAGATGATGTCGATGTTGACTTTGCAAAAGGACAGATAAGTATCAATCAAAAAATCTTCAGCTTTGAACCGCTTCCTGAGCAACTGGTGGCTGTTTTTGAAGCCAAGGGATTGGTTAATTATTTGAAAAATAATTAGTTAATGATTGTAATTTGGATTGTTAACCTTTACTTTAAAACAGCATATTAAGGAATGATAATTCATGGCTAAAGCCTAATTCTTCGATTGTTCATAATCCCCGACCTGAAAGTCGGGGTTAATACTAATTAGTTAGAAACTGAATTATTGTCATTAACTCTTATTAAACCCCGGCTTTCAAGCCGGGGTAAAGAGTTAAAGAAATTCAAGGCTTTAGCCATGAAGTATTAATATAAATATGTAATACTATGTCATTCGTCAAAGTAATGATTCATGCAGTTTGGGGAACAAAAAACAAACAAAATTTGATTACTGCCGAAATCAGACCAATTCTAATTAATCATATCAGGGATAATGCTAAAATAAAAGGCATTTTTATTGACACCCTGAATTCTCAACCGGATCACGTTCATTGTCTGTTTGCATTAAATGCTGATATGGCACTTTCAAAAGCTATGAATCTAATTAAAGGGGAATCATCCTTTTGGGCTAATAAACAGCAAATTATCAAATTTCATTTTGAGTGGGCTGATGATTATTTTGCAGCTTCAGTGAGTGATTCACTGGTAAATAAGGTTCGAAACTACATTCTAAATCAGGATGAGCATCATCGGAAAGAAGCTTTTACTGATGAATATAATAAATTCATGAAATCATATGGTTTTGATATTCATGGCTAAAGCCAAACTCTTCCATTGTGTTGGATCCCCGACCTGAAGGTCGGGGTTTTAGCCTGATTTGAATTCTAATACTTTTCCACCTATCAACTCGTTTTATTCCACCTCCCAAACCGTATCAATAATCGTCCCATCCACCCATTTAATTACGGCAACTGCCTTATCGGTGAACTTTGGTTTTTCGGGAACACCACAAATAGCTTCACCTTCATCCTTCAATTGTTGAATGGTTTTTATCGGTAAGTTGCTGTTTTTCAACTTCTCAATGAGATCGGTACGCAATGGGTTGATGGCAATGCCTCTTTCTGTTACAATAACATCAATGAGTTCTCCAGGTCCGCAAATAGTTGTCACTTCATCGCGAATGACTGGAATCCGGTCTCGGAAAAGCGGGATCGGCAGAATAGTACACTTTGAGAATAAACAATTTTGCCATCCACCAATTCCATGTAACAAAACACCATCAGAGTGTGTAACTACATTGGCATTGAAATTTAAATCTACTTCAGTCGCACCCAGAATCACAACATCAACCTGAGATGCGAAATTTCCTTTGCCATGATAGTTATAACTGGTAAACGGACTGGTGTTAAGATGACCTTCATTTTCACGCATGGATCGAACTCCTTCAAGATCGAAAGTCTGACCGTCAAGTATATAATCAACCAATCCTTCCTCCAGCATTTTGACTAAGTATTTGTTGCTACCGCCACGGGCAAATCGTGCTTTCATTCCTCGTTCACGCAATATTTCGGCAAAATAGACTCCAATTGATAAAGCTGTTCCTCCAGCTCCGGCCTGGAATGAAAAACCATCATGTATAATACCTGTTTCATCGCAGAATTGTGCGGTCATTTCTGCCAGTAAAAGACGGTCAGGGCTTTTGGTTATTTCGGTCGTGCCAGAAACAATTTTTTCAGGAATACCAACCTGATCAACAACTACCACGTAATCAACATAATTACCATGAATTTGCCATGGCACACATGGGAAAGGAACCAGGTTATCTGTAGCGACGATAACTTTGTTGGCATACTGTGAATCGGCAAGTGCAAAACCAAGCAGTCCGCAGGCGGCAGGGCCGCGGTCGCCGGTTGCATTTCCAAACGGATCAGCGGTGGGAGCGGCAATCACTGCAATATCGATTACGACATCTCCGTCCTGGATCGCCTGATAGCGTCCGCCATGGGATCGTAAAATTCCCATGCCTTTCATTTTTCCTTCTGAAGTGAACCGTCCTAACGAGCCGTTCATACTTCCTTCGATATGATGAATCGTGCCATCTTCAAGGTATTTAGTAAGAGAGCTCTGGCATTCGAAAGAAGCGGATGGCACCCAGACAAGGTCTTTAAAACCAAGCTCATGGGCGATATCAAATATCTGAACAGCGATAAGATCACCGTTTCTGAAATGGTGGTGCGATGAGATTACAGAACCATCACGCAAACCTGATTTTATCAAAGCATCCTTTAGTGATGGTACAATTTTGTTTCCATCAGCCGGATAATCAGCGCAGGAGGCTATGGGTGGTGCATATTTGCGCCCGGTTGGTTTATATTTTCCAACACCCTGATAGGGTATCTGGCTCTTTCCGTTTACTTCGGTAGGTACTAAACGTCCCAAAGCATTTTTTTCAAACTTAGCTGACATGTTCTTCTTCCCTCCAGTTTTGTTTCAATTTTCCTGTTTTTATTGCTACATCAATTGTGCGTTGTGCTCTTTTGACCACTGGCGGGTCTATCATTTTTGTGCCAAGTGATACAACTCCCAGTCCTCTTTCGGTTGCTTCAAAGAATGCATTGACAATCTTTTTGGCTTTTTCAATTTCGTCGGTTTCGGGGGCGAAATTATCATGGATTACTTTGATCTGGCGAGGATGAATGCATCCCATACCATCAAATCCGAGACTTTTCGAACGTAAAACATTGTTTTTCAGACCTTCCATATCTCCAACATCACTAAAAACAGAATCGATCGGTTGTATTCCTGCAGCCCGGCAAGCATTTACAACCTGACTACGGGCAAAGAATGATTCGTTGCCTTCATTTGTGCGTTTCGTGCCAAGATCAGCGGTATAATCTTCGAGTCCAATAGCCATTGCAACAACATTGGGCGCGGCAGTAGCAATGTCGTAGGACCGGATCACTCCAAGTGCACTCTCAATGATCGGCATCAGCCAGATATTTCCTTTAATTCCATGTTTGACTTTGATTGTTTCGATACGTTCATTTACCTGGTGGATTTGTGAAGCACTCTCACATTTGGGGACGAGAATAAGATTTACGTTTTGTGGAACAATATAATCAAGGTCTTCCAATCCTCTGGGAACCTGATTAATACGAACCATTCGTTCTGTTCCGTAGAAATCAAGGTTACGTAAGGCGTTGCGCACCACAAAACTGGCCTCATACTTTTTATCTGGCGCCACCGCATCTTCCAGATCCAGAATGATGCCATCAGGATGATGAATGCCCGCATTGATCATCAATGAAGGAGTGTTTCCGGGAAGATACAATCTTGAGAAACGATTTCTTTCGCGTACAGTCTGATACAGATTCTGTTCAAGCATGGGAAGGAGAAACTCCTTTTCAGTAGTGATCAGCTTTCGGACTGCCGCTTCAATTCGTGCTGCCATCACAAAAGGCAGAGCACCTGAATCTTCAACCAGAAGAATAGCATTTTCGATCTCGTAAAAGGCCAGAATCTGGCGTGCGAGTTGTTCAATTTGCTTTCCAAACAAGCTTTTCACTTTGCTGTCGATCTGTAAATCGATGCCATTTTTGTTGGTAAGTGTAAGTGTGACCGAACAATCGGATCGAACACCTTTGCCTTTGTTTCCAATACTTATTGTTGTATCCATTTTTTGAATTTTAGTGATACATTGTTTTCTAAAACATTGATGTTTGAAATAGAAAAATATTTATTGATTGTTATATGATTAACAATTATAATATGCTTAATTACAATTATTTAATAAATTAAAATTACTGCTAAACAACTTATATTGCAAACAAAAATAGCCAATAAGTTTGAAACTGCAAAGGAAAGAATCAGTTGCTTTGCAAATCTATTAACATCCTGATATTACATGCGAAATGTCCGGAGTTTCCAAGCGGTTCACTTATATGTCGGAAGCCGGCTTTTTCATACATATTAACAGCTTTGCTCAATTCTGGTAAACTCTCGAGATATATTTGTTTGAAACCAAAATCAATGGCAGAAGCAATGCTTTTTTGCATAAGTGCAAGTCCAATTCCTTTACCTCGTGATTCGGGTAACAAGTATAATTTAACCAGTTCGGCGCAGCCAGATGGAAGACCATCTGTTGGGTAGATTCCGCAACCACCGATGATCTTACCGTATTCTTCCGCAACCCAATAAATCGAATTCGGGGTTGAGAATAATTCGAATAAATGATCTGTGGTGGGATCGGTATAAACGGTTCCAGGCTGATCAATTCCAAATTCGCGGAATACTTTTCGGATGAGGTCAGCAAGGACAACATTGTCATTTTGATCGATTTGCCTGAAAGTTAATTCCATGGTTTGGTCATCTGACAGTTCATATTACCTAAATTAGATACATGTCGATTAAAATAATGGCTAAAACGCATCCTAACAATGCCAAAAAGGCAAGGTAGGAGTAGGGATTGGCAAAATTTATTGTCCAACCCATTCCTGGGATTCGTTTAGGAGGGAATATACGATTATCGAGTTTATTATAATAGAATAAACCCCATTTCCAGTTATCAGGATTATCCTGAGAGTTCCAGGTTGTTTTAGGTTTGACTTTTGTTTTCATTTTATGAATTCATGAAAGAATGCCTTGTGATTTATGAATTTATTCTCAAAGATAATCCTTTCTGGGCGGTGTAAAAAAATCGATAATCGTGCCACCGGCGATTACTACAAGTGCATGTTCAACATTGCCAGGAATGGTATAGCTATCACCAGAGAACAACGAATCTGAGATTTTTCCGATTGTTAATATGTATTCACCTGAAACAACATAGCCACATTGTTCATTGGGATGTGCATGTAAAGGCACAATATCATTTGTGTTAAATGACATTCGGGTGACCATTGAATTTTCTCCTGTCGCAAGCACGTCAAAATGAATTCCTTTAAATTCACGGTGTTTTCCCTCTGCTGATCTTGTTATCATCGTAGTTTATTTTTCTAATTATATTCGTTTCTACTTTATTGACATACTCATTACCAATGGCAAAACATACCAGGAAAACAAAGTAATGATGATTATACTAATCAGATTCATTACAAAGCCTGCTTTGATCATGTCTTTTAAACCAATGAAACCACTGCTGAAAACAATGGCATTGGGAGGAGTCCCCATTGGCATCATCCCAGCTGCACTTGCCGCCAAAGTCATTGGAATTCCTAATAAAAGCGGATCAATGTGAAGTGCATCAGCCAAAGCAGCCAACACAGGAGCCATCACAATAACCTGAGCCACATTGCTGGTAAACTCGCTTAAAAATATAGAAATAACAACGGTCATCAAAACCAGAACAAATCCCGAATTACCGCTGAAACCCGCTAACCATTGTCCAATCTGGTCCATTATACCGGCCTTTTCGAGTGAGCCAGCCATCGCCAGACCGCCACCGAATAACAACAATATTCCCCAAGCCATTTTGGATGTGTCCTGCCATTCCAACACCATTTTTATTTTCTTGCCTTCCAGGCTTCCACTCGGTGTGGCAAACAATGCAAGGGCGCCCATAATCGCAATCATATTATCATCAAGTTTAAACAGATGAAGTTGATTTAATAAATCACGGCTGATCCAAAGCAGGGCGGTAGCGCAGAATATTACAAGTACCCGTTTTTCAGCAATTGTTAATTTTCCAAGCGATTGGATTTCGGAATTGATAAAACTGTTGGCTTCCGGACTATTGATGATTCTGCTTGGATATAACAACTTAACCAGGATAAAATACAGTGACGCGAGTAATACAATTACAAGCGGGACACATAACAACATCCAGTCGACAAATTGAATCGTATAATTATACTTTTTTTCAATAAAGGCGATGAATGCTACGTTTGGCGGTGTCCCGATAATGGTTGCCATTCCGCCGATATTGCTTGCGTATGCGATTACGAGCATCAACACAAGTGAAAAATTAAACATATTGGTGCCAGGCTGTTCATGTTTTTTCATTACAATAATCACACTCATGGCGATTGGAAACATCATCATTGTTGTGGCCGTATTACTTAACCACATGCTCAGGAATCCGGTGGCAATGATGAAACCCAGAATGATACGGTCACCACTTGTTCCGGTGCGTTTCACAATATTCAGGGCGATTCGTTTGTGCAGGTTCCATTTCTCGATAGCAAGTCCGATTAAAAAGCCACCCATAAACAAGAAAATTACAGGATTGCTGTAGGCTTTCGTGGTTTCTTCAATTGTGCTGATTTTAAACAAAGGATGCAAAACAATTGGCAGTAATGCAACAACAGGAAGTGGTAATGCTTCCGAAACCCACCATATAATCATAAGCACGGCAACTGCAACAACTTTTGCTGCCTGAGCATTTAATCCGAAAGGATTAAAAAAATAGACACCTGAGGCTAAAATTATGCCTGAAAAAATTGAAAACCAGTATCGATTTTGTTTTATCCAGTTCATTTGTAGATTATTCTCTTCCTAATTACTAATCCCAGACTATAAAAATTGACATCAGCAATAAAGGTATTATAAAAACAGATTTGCCAATCAACATTCAATAGAATTGCATCTGTGTGAAAGTTTTACTGCATTCCGACTAAATCAATTATTCTTCAATTAAATACAATTTGTTATCTTCAACCAGATAAAGCAATGGCGCGATTGTCACTTTTGGATAGCGAAGCCGGAGTCGAGTGGTTTCAGTAAGAATGAAGTTTTTTTCATTACCAATTTCAAACAAAGGTGCAAATTGCATAAAATGTTCTTCAGCTGTTTCCCTTTTCCAACCTGCTGTTTTAACCAAACCGTCGATAAACTCATTGCGGCGAGCCACTAGATTCACCATCCCGCATTGGTTATGACCGATCAGTGCGATATGACTTACGTTACCAACAGCGATAGCATAGGAAACCTTGAATTCGCTGTATTTTAAATTGGCACCACCTGAGCGAATAATGTATGCGAAATTATCAGGAATATGCAGATGTTTTCTGTTATCCATACACATACCAACCAATAACTCTGCCCTTTCATAGAATTTGTGTTCTTGTTCGAGATTATGATAACAAAAAAGTGATTCTATGGGAGTGTTCCTGTATTCCGGCAGAATATCTTCAATCGAGTTTATGCTGATTAGGTTGTGCATAGGTTTTAGTTTTGATTATTTCTGACGCAAGATAATAAAATGAATTATACCTTACTCTATCAATAAAAAAAAGGAAAGAAGTTACCCTCTTTCCTTTTGAATGTAATGACTGAATTGTTCCTTTTATGTTATTTATCCATATAAGGATATGGAAAATCCTGCGCGGGAATAAAGGTTTCTTTAATAGTTCTGGGACTGATCCATCGCAATAAATTCAAGTTTCCACCTGCTTTATCGTTTGTTCCCGATGCCCTCGATCCGCCAAAAGGTTGCAAGCCTACCATGGCTCCAGATGGTTTATCGTTGATGTAGAAATTGCCAGCCGCATAACGCAGGATTTTACATGCCAGAATCATGGCATATTTATCATTTGAAAAAATAGAGCCAGTGAGAGCAAACTTCGAAGTACTGTTGCATAAATTCAGAGTTTCTTCGTATTTTTTATCCTCATAAACATAGATTGTCATAACAGGTCCGAAAATCTCTTCCTCCATCGTTATGAACTTTGGATTGGTGGTATGTATAACGGTTGGCTGAATGAAATACCCAAAGGATTTGTCACCCGTTCCTCCGGCAATGATCTCACAATCAGGTGATTTCTTCGCAGTATCGATATATTGCATGATATTATCATATGAGTTTTCATCAATAACAGCATTCATGAAATTGTCAAAATCAGCAATATCGCCCACTTTTATTCTTGAAACCTGATCAATTACATGTTGTTTTATCTCATTCCAAAGTGAGGCAGGAATATAGGCTCGTGAGGCGGCTGAGCATTTTTGGCCCTGGTATTCGAAGGCACCACGCACAACGGCAGTCGCTACCTCGGTAGGATTGGCTGAATTATGCACAAAAATAAAATCCTTACCACCGGTTTCTCCAACCAGTTTTGGGTATGAAACATATTTGGTAAGATTTTGTGCCACACCGAGCCACAGACTTTCAAAAGTATTGTTTGATCCGGTGAAATGAATGCCTGCCAGATCTTTATGTTTAAGTACAGTATTTCCGATTACTGAACCTGGTCCGGGTACAAAATTAATAACACCGTCCGGGAGTCCTGCCTCCTGAAAAATTTTCATCAGGTAATAATTGGATAGGAGCGAGGTAGTTGCTGGTTTCCAAACAGTTGTATTTCCCATCAGGACAACAGCCATATTCAGGTTTGACGCAATCGCAGTGAAGTTGAATGGCGATACAGTGAAAATGAATCCTTCCAGTGCACGGTATTCCATGCGGTTCAACTGACTGAATTCTGATTTTGGTTGTTCGCTGTATATCTGAGAGGCAAAATATACATTGTATCTCAGAAAATCAATTACTTCGCAGGCAGCATCAATTTCGGCCTGAAACACGCTTTTATCCTGGCCCAGCATCGTGGCTGCTACCAAAAGATTCCTGTATTTTTTCGAAATAAGTTCAGCAGCACGAAGCATGATGGAAGATCGCTCAATCCAGGAAATATTTTCCCACATCTCTTTGGCTTTCAGCGCAAGTTCAATGGCAAGATTTACTTCTTTTTCGGAAGCCAGATGATAGATCGCCAGGGTTTTTCCATGGTTGTGAGGCATCACAACTTTTCCGGTTTTTCCGGTTCTGATTTCTTTACCTCCGATGATCAATGGAATTTCAATTTGAATGTTTTGCTGGCGTTCTAATTCCGCGATAATCTGGCTGCGTTCTTTGCTTCCGGGAGCGTACTGTAGAATTGGCTCGTTTTGTGGACTGTCGAACGAAAATATTGCATTATTCATAAGGTTTTATAATTTTTTTCGAGTTGCAAAATTATGCAATTCGGTAGTGTTAAACAAATTACTTTTAGAAAGTTTCTTTAGTTACAACACACGAACACCTATAAATGTTTATTGATCTCGCTCAAAGTATCATCCAAACCCTTTTTGATCAGATTGTCATAGTCATTATGAAATTTATCAAATGCATTAACAATGGCCTGACCTTGTCTGGTAAGCATGGTTTTTCCGCCTTCCTTACCACCACGATGCCGTTCGATGATGGGAAATCCAAGAGTGTTTTCAATTTTATTTAAGTTGTCCCAGGTTTTGCGATAGGTGAGATGATGTATTTTCATTGCCTCTTTCAAAGATCCTGTTTCGCTGATTGTCTTTAGCAGCCTGCATTTACCTTCACCAAGCACACTTTTATTATCTTCTGTTTCGAGCCAGATTTTGTATTTTATTGTCAGATTATTCATCGGTGAAGTTTGGTTTATAATTTGTGATCTTCCATATGATTCATCATACATTGCATCTTAATTCGTAACTATTTACCCTATTAAAGCTAATCCATGGTATTTATAATTTTGTATTTAATTAAAGACCGAAGAGTTACCTTATTTCTAACAAAAGTTAAAACTTTACAAAATTGGCGATTCGCCTGATATCCTTTTCATTGTTGAGCAAATAATTATTTTTATAGATTAGTTTTTAAAATACATCATCTATCTTTGTAGTACTAATTTACTTAAAACTAATAAATTATGAAAAAATTCTTTACGTTTCTGATGTTTTTGTGGTTTGTTGTACCGGTAAGTGCTCAAACTTCTTTAACTGTAGCTGAAGATTTTACGGTGACTGACCTCGATGGAAATTCATTCAACCTGTTTAACACACTCAATAGCAATAAGTTTGTATTAATTGATTTTTTTTATTGCACCTGTGTACCATGTCAGCAAAACACTCCCAAGGTTCAACTTGCATTTCAGTATTTTGGTTGTAATACCAGCAATGTGGTTTTTATAAGTATGGATTTGGGTGATGACAATGCTGCATGTCGCATTTTTGAGGAGAATTTCCAAAATTTGCCCGGTAATAAATTTCCAAGTGTTAGTGGTGATGAAGGTGGCGGAACCGCAGTTTGTAACACTTATGGAATTACTGCTTATCCCACTGTCATTTTAATTGCTCCCGACAAGAGTATTGTGGAACGCGACATCTGGCCAATTGCCAATGGAGAATATTTAGCCAGTGTGATTGAAGGTCAGGGTGGAATTCCTGCATCCTGCTCTGCTGTGGGTATTGAAGAAAAACAATCTGCCGAGTTTACTGGTTTTGAAAGTTCTTTTCCAAACCCGGTAAAAAGTGTTTTCAATATGAAGATTAATGTTGTTCATGACGCTGCAGTAAGTTTTGAAGTATTTAATCTGTTGGGTGAAAAAGTAATTGAATTGCCTGCCAGAGAATATCTGAAAGGTTCTTTCACAGTGCAATTGCCTGTAAATAATCTTTCAGGAGGCATATATCAGGTTCATATTCTGACTGATGGAATACAAAGCGATAATTGTAAAATGTTAGTTGTTCATTGATTGCATGATTAGACACTGCAGTCGAATCTCTGCAGGTCTTATTTTTTATTAAGGAATTCGTCAATTTTATTAATCAAAGCTGCTCTTCTGAAAGGTTTACTGATATGGTCATTGCAGCCACATTCCAAAGCGTTTTTCTTATCTATCTGCGTTGTATAAGCTGTTAAGGCTATAATTGGCAGATCTGCATTAAAAACCCTGATCTGTTTCGTTGCTTCATATCCATCCAAAACAGGCATTTTTATGTCCATCAAAACCAGATCGACCGCTGTGGTTTTGCATAATTCAACAGCTTCGGCTCCATCGTTGGCCCTTAGAATTATAAAATTCTGCTCATTTAGTATATGTTCGATCAGCATAAAATTTGAATCCTCATCCTCAGCAATCAACAAAGTCATTTTGTCATCGAAATCTGATAAGAATTTTTGAGTAATTGGATTTTCAGTGATGATTTCTTCTGTAATTATCTCATTTGATTGTAAATATGGAATGGTGAAATAAAATGTGGAACCTTTGTCTAACTCCGACTCGATCCAGATTTTACCTCCCATAAGTTCAATATAGGCTTTCGAGATGGACAATCCCAGTCCTGAGCCACCAAAACGACGGGTGGTTGTACTTTCAACCTGACGAAATCGTTTAAAAATTTCATCATGCATTTCCGGATCTATTCCAATTCCCGTATCTTTTACAAAGAACTCAATTTCAGATGGTTTGTTTGCATTTTGAATAAGTTTACATCCATACGTTACTTTTCCTGTTTTTGTAAATTTCAATGCATTATCAATAATATTGTGCAAAACCTGCAACAATTTAGTTTCATCAATCTTTATATTTGCCTGCTCTTCTGTCAAATCAGTATGAATTAGAAATTCTAGTTTTCTGGCTTGGGCCTTCGGCCTGAATTGTTCAAAAACATGATTACACAGATTATTCAGATTTATTTCTTTAAATTCAGTTTTCTCTTGTCCGGCCTCTATTGTTGCAATACTGATTATATCATTTATGACCATAAGGAGTTGATTGCTGCTTTCAAGAATCGTTTCGGTGAACTGATAAATCTGATCTTCAGAAAGATCCGGAGTGCTTAGCAAAGTAGCAAAACCAACGATAGCGTTCATCGGAGTGCGTATTTCATGCGAAATGTTGTGCAGGAATGCAGTTTTTAATCTTTCGTTTTCTTCCGCTTTTTCCTTGGCAGCAACAAGTTCCTGAACCATTCTTTTTCGTTCCGTAATATCTTCTTTGATCCCGATATAATGTGTTATTTTTCCATTTGTATCGACCAAAGATGAAATAACGACACTTTCCCAATACAATTCACCATTCTTTTTCTTGTTATGCATTTCTCCCGACCATTCTTTCCCAGATGAAATTGTTTGCCACATCCATTTATAAAAACTTTCAGATTGTTCTCCTGATTTTAGAATATTTGGATTTTTGCCAACGACTTCTTTAAATGAATAGCCTGTTATCTGGGTGAATTTGGTGTTTATGTATTGTATTTTTCCTGAAGGATCTGTAATTATAACGCTTACCGGACTTTGCTCGAGTGATTTACTTATCAGGCTGATTTGCTTTTCAGCTTTTTTCTTTTCGGTGACATCATGAATGATAGAGTGAAGAAATTCCTTTCCATCGATTATGATATTACTGCTGAAGACTTCTACATCGCGTAATGAGCCATCTTTTAACCGATGAATAAAATCAAATTGAAATCCCTGATGTGATTGAAGGTTATCTAATTCAATCAACAATTCCTGTTCAGACAGTGTGCTGATATTGCGAATGTTAAGATTTTCAAGTTCAGCTATTGTCCATCCGTAATATTTAGATGCAGCAGGGTTGGCATCTACAATGTCGCCTGTCTTTGCATCAATCAGTAGTTTGACAGCTGAATGATTTTCAAAAAGACTTCTAAATTTTTCTTCACTTTTTTGAAGCGCCTCCTCTGCTTTTAATTTCTCGATTTTTATTTCAGTCTGGTCAATCGCATTCAAAATGGCTGGCCCCAGACGTTTTATATGCTCTTTGATTACATAATCAGTTGCACCAGCTTTCAGGCAAACAACTGCCGTGTCTTCGTTCATTGACCCGGTTAACATAATTACCGGCGTTAATGGGTATTTTTCCAATACAATTTTTAATGCTGACAAACCATTAAAACTCGGTAACTGGTAATCTGAAATTACAATATGAGGTTTAAACTCATCCAGTTCGTGAAGGAAATCTATTTCGGTTTCGACAACCCGTATTACGAAATACTTTAATACCTTTTTAATTTCATATTTTGCTAGTTCTGTATCTGAAGAGAGATCCTCCAAATGTAAAATTCTGATTTCCTGTTCTTTCATCATTAATATGTTTGTAATTCTGTTACCCGAATATACGTTTCAATTATTCCGGTATCCAGAATTATATTTTTATTCTTGGGGATTCGTTAACTAACAGCCAAAAAAGGCCTTAATTTGTAATGCCTTGACAAAATCGTTAAAATCAACCGGTTTTACTACATAATTGTTGGCACTATATTCATAAGCTGCCTCAATATCAGGGTCTTCTTTGGAAGAGGTAAGTATGACGACTGGTAATTTTTTCGTTAGAGGATTACTTTTTATTTCTTTAAGTATTTCCAAACCACTTACTTCAGGTAATTTTAAATCTGGGAAAATAACTTTCAACGGTTTGGTAGGAAGCCGGCTTTCAAACCGGCCGTTGCAGAAAATGAAATTGCGCGCTTCCTGGCCATCTTCAGCCAGAAATAATTCGTTGGCAAGATTGTTTTTCTTTAAAACACTGATAGTCAATTCTGCATCACTCGGATTGTCCTCTACAATCAGGCATTCGACGGGATCTAAATTTATCATAGTCAACGGAATTTGAAATTAATTTATTGATTGTCAGTATTGTAAATTCATTTGTGTTCGTGAATCATTTACTAAAACACCTTACTCTAGGTTAATTGGCAGACTGAAATAAAAACTAGCGCCATTATCTACTTCACCTTCTGCCCAGACCTGACCGCCATGGCGATGAACAATTCGTTGTACGATTGCCAGACCAACACCTGTTCCTTCAAAGTCTTTTGCACTATGCAACCGTTGAAACACTGCAAAAAGTTTGCTGGCGTAATTCATATCAAATCCGGCTCCATTGTCTTTTACGCAATAAACACAATTGTCATTTTCGTTTATACATGACACGGTTATAAATGCTTTCTCCTTTTTTGAACTGAATTTTACTGCATTAGAAATTAAGTTTATCCATACCTGCCTGATTAAATTTGTGTCAGCAACGATGCTGCAAATATCACCGATCTGTATATCAATTCTCCTTCTTGATTCTTCGTCTGTAACTTCATAATATATTGATTCGACCATTTTTTTCATGTCAATTTTTGAAACCTGCATGGTTGTTCTGCCTAATCTTGAGAATGTGAGCAAATCGTCGATAAGCTGACCCATTTTTGATGCATTGTCTTTAATTATGTCGCAAACCCTGATTCCTTCACTATCAAGTTTATCAGAATATTCTTCCAGTAAAATCTGTGTGAATCCGTGTATTCCCCGCAATGGGGCACGCAAATCGTGTGATACAGAGTATGTAAAGGCTTCCAGTTCTTTGTTGGCCGCTTCCAGTTGCTCGGTGCGTTGTAAAACACGCAACTCGAGTGATTCATTTAGTTTCTTGATTTCTTCTTCGGCTTGTTTCCGTTCGGTGATATCTATCGTAAGAATAAAGACACCTTCAGGAACAGGTTGAATGCTAAATTCGAACCAGCCTGAACTCCCATCAGGAAAATGAAATTCATTTTCAATTTGTTTAAAGACTTTGTTATCCAGACAATTAAGAATATGTTTATAAACTTCAGTTTTCTCAATACCAGGCCAGCTTTCCAGATAGGTATGCCCTAATAATTCATTATTTGGCCTGCGATTATGTAACGCTGCTGTTGCATTGAGATAAATATAGCGCCAGTTGGAATCAATAATCTGGCAGCCTTCCATCATATTGTCGAGTGTTGTTCTGAAACGCTCTTCACTTTTTTTTAACTTTTCGTTTATTAATCTGCGTTCTTCAAGTTCATTTAGAAGTTTTTTGGTGCTCTCTTTTACCATGTCTGCGAGATGCGTTTTTTCGTTACGCTTTGAAATAGTTGCTTGTTTTATTTTAAGCATGGCCGTAATCTGGGCTGTCAACTCAACTTCATCTATTGGTTTAGAAATAAAAGCTTCTGCACCAGATTCGAGTGCCTTGATACGATTTTTTTTATCAGTAGCGTACGCTGTGACGAAAACTACAGGAATATCGGAAAGCAACGTGTCTGACTTTATTTCCCGGCAAACCGCAAAACCATCTAAAACAGGCATATTGATGTCGAGAAGTATCACATCCGGATCATGCAGACTGGCCAATTGTAATCCGGTAATTCCACTTTCAGCCTTAATAAATTGGGCAATAGGAAACTGATCCCTTATAATAGCTTCTAAACTGACAAGATTGTCAGGATGATCATCAATTGCCAGAATTTTAATTTCACTATCATTCATAAGATTAATTTTTTTGGCCTGATTTTGAAACTTAAGATCCAGATTTCATGAATTTGTTCACGAAATAAAATTAATCAATGAAAGATTATTATACCAAGCCAGATAACAATTTTTTGTTTAAATGTTTTGTAATGCAATCATTACATCTGTTTCAATGGCTGTTTCTCTGCTGCCGGATGTTTCGATTTTTTTAATTAAGTTGTTCTTTGAAATATTTTTGCGCCAGATCCAGTAAAACTTTTCTATGAAGCGGTTTGGTAATATAATCATTGCATCCGGCTTTAAGGGCTTTTTCTTTGTCTCCGGCAAGTGCAAAGGCTGTTTGCGCAATGATAATTACCTCTTTATTAAACTCACGTATTTTTTGAGTAGCCTTATATCCATCCATAACAGGCATTTTAATATCCATTAAAATCAAATCAATATCAGGATTTTTCCGGCAGGCTTCTACCGCTTCAATACCTGTTTTGGCGTGAATGATTTCACGACTGTCTTTATCAAATGTCATTGTAATGAAGATATCAGAAGCCTCCTCATCCTCAACAACAAGGATTTTTAGTTTTTTGGTTTTATCTAAACTATTATTTTTCAAATCATAGGAAGATTCAACATCATCCGGATCTGTTTGATTCTCATATGGAATTGTAAAATAAAAAATTGAACCTGATTCATCAGTCGAATTCTCAGGATTACTGATTACCCAAATTTTTCCACCCAGCATTTCAACGTATGCTTTTGTAATTGCCAGACCAAGCCCGGCCCCTTGATAGGCTTGTTTATCAGCTATATCAGCCTGAACAAAACGTTCAAATATTGCTTCATGCCTGTCGGTTGGAATTCCAATTCCAGTGTCTTTAACATAAAATTCTATTTCAGAATTTTCTCCCATTTGGTTTTTTAATCCGGTTATATCAATTGATAATGCATTTGGTTTGAAATTATAACCAAACTCAATACATCCTTTGTTACTGTATTTGATTGAGTTTTTTACCAGATTGATCAAAATGGCGTATAGTTTTTCACGATCTGTTGTGATAATCGCTTTTTCTCTTGGCAGTGTTGTCTTTGTTAAAAGTTGCATGCCTTTTTTCTCAACTTCCGGTTTAAAAAAAGTATAAATGAAGTTGATTTGTTCATTAATGTCCGTTATTGAAAACCGAAGCTCCATTTGTCCGGATTCTATTTTAGAAATATCAATGATATCATTGATAATATTCAGCATTCTTGCACCACTTTTCTCAATGATCTGAATGTATTCCTGTTGATCCTCACCAGTTAAATCAGGATCTTTCAATAGCTCGGCAAAGCCAAGAATCCCATTCATTGGTGTTCTGATTTCATGGCTCATATTGGCCAGAAAAGCCGATTTCAATCTGTCAGATTCCTGTGCTTTTACAAGTGCTTCTTTTAAATCCTGTTCAGCTTTTTTGCGCTCAATCGCGATACTGATCTGACTTGAGATAAATTCGAGCATGAGTTTGTCTTTCTCAGTAAATGCTTCCGGATTATCAAAATTCTGTACAACTATGGCTCCAATAGATTTTCCATGTACAATCATAGGCACACCAAGCCAGATTTTTGATGCGGTTCCAACCTGTGATATTTCGCCTGATTCATAAAGTTTGTTTTTTTCTGTTTCATTCACAAGTAATGATCGCTGGTGCCGTATTACGTAGCCTGTTAATGACTTTTCGGCGCGCCAGCTGCTGATCTCATCTTTTTCATCGACACCATGTTGTGTAGAAAGCATTCCTGTTTCTTCATCATAAAATGCGATAAAGAAATTATTGGAATGAAGTAATTTTTTAAGTTCATCACTTATTATTTCAATTAATTCGGAAAGCTGATTTACCGATAAGGCTGCGTTTGAAATCGTGTAAAGCACCTGTTGTAATTCATCGGATTTCATTTTTTCCGTAATATCTTTTTGAGTGCCCCAGATTCTTAATAATTTTCCGTTTTCAAAGATCCCCAACGAATTATTACTGATATAAATCGGTTTTCCTGATGCATTACTTTCAGCGGTTATTCCATTTTCGACACGGAAACCATCAAGAATTAATTGCCGTAAAAGGCCACGGTTCAAAGGGTTATATCGGCCACCATGAAAATCTAAATGACCTTTACCAAGGATATCTTTCTCATCACTAAATCCATACATTTTTATAAAGGATTGGTTGCATTCAGCAATAACCATATGGTCATAAATGTAGTCAATCTGTTCTTCAACCGGAAGATTTAAATCCATTGGCGGAATACATTCCAGACGGTAAACTCCTTCTGAAACCTGTGAAATGAAACGACGATATCGGTCTTCACTTTCCTTAAGCGCTATTTCAGCTAGTTTACGATCGGTTATATCCCGAAAATTGATGACAATTGCTTCAACATTTGTATCGGCTAGCAGATTACTAAAAGTGCTTTCAACCCATTTCCATGAGCCATTATTATGTTGGAAGCGGTATTGAAGAGTTGGACAATATGCTGGTTCTTCGATAATTTTTTCCAGAGTAGCCAATACCATTTGTAAATCTTCAGGATGGGTGTTGTCAGCAGGGTTTGGGAAATTTTCATCGTCTTGTTCAAAACCAAATATATTTTTAGCCGAAGGACTGACAAAGGTCAGTTGACCATGATTATTTATAAGCACAATTCCGTCAGGTGCTTTTTCGATAATTGCCTGATAATGTTTACTGATTCTGAGTATTTTCTGTTCAGCTTGTTTTCGTTCCCCGAGTTCAAGTTCAAGCTGAAATGTGCGTTCTTTTATCAATCTGGCAAGACGTTCTGTTTCATTGCGTTTTTGGATATTTGCATTTTTAATTTTAACCATGGCGCGGATCTGGGCTGTCAATTCACTTTCATCAATGGGTTTTGCTAGAAAGGCCTCACCTCCGCATTCCAGTGCCTTGATTCGGCTTTCTTTGTCTCCCTTGATCGCTGTAACAAAAACTACCGGAATTTCACTTAACTGAATGTCGGATTTAAGTTTTTTACATACTTCAAAGCCATCCATTCCTGGCATTACTACATCTAATAAAATTACGTCAGGGTCTTCTAATCTGGCAATCTCATAACCGATTTCTCCACTCAATGCCTTCATTACCAATACCTCAGGAAATGAATCTTTGATCAAAGCGTTTAAACTGATTAAATTGTCAGGGTTATCATCAATGATCAGAATTTTAATTACCCTATTTTCCATACAGCACCTCATTAATTGTTTTTAAGAATTGGATAACATCGATTGGTTTTGCAATATAACCATCGAAACCGTTTGCTAATATTGATTCACGATCTGTAATCATAGCGCTGGCAGTCAGTGCGATAACTGGTACATTTTCCAGTTTCATTTCTTTTCGGATTGCTTTGAATGCCTCAATCCCGTCAATTCCTGGCAAAGCGATGTCCATTAATATGAGATTTGGGTTACAAATTTTCGCTTTTTCGACACCTTCAATACCATCTGTTGCTTCCACAATGGAAAAATTCTTATTTAAAATAGCTTTGACAGTCAGCATATTATCAGGATTATCTTCTACCACAAGAATAACTGGTCTATCATCAAACTTTTGTTGGGTGAATTGTTTTTTTGTTTCATTTTCACTCTTTATAACCATTGATGCAACAGCCTGTATCAATTCAGTTCGTTTTACATCTCCTTTTCTGATGTATTGATGAATATTATTTCCTTTTAAAAATTTGAGTTCTTCTTTGGAAATGTGCTTTGCCGTCAAAATTAAAACAGGCATCAGAGCTGCTGAATGATCTGGTTCACGTATGACACGAAGTACCTCAAAACCATCCACATCAGGCATCATGAGGTCGAGAATCATAGCATCAGGAATGATGTTTTTCATGATTTCAAGTGCCTGTCCGCCATCATGCGCAATAATTAGTTTGTAGCCCAAATCTTCAAGTATGTCTCTTATCTGAACAATAGCAGGTTGACTGTCTTCAACCAAAAGAATAGTTTTACCTGAATAATTACCATGAACCGGATAATCTGACATTTTAAAATTGTTTTCAATCGGATGTAATAATGGTTCAGAGTCAATGTATTTTTCTTCAAAATACTGCTGTGGAAGATTGAGGGTAAATTGAGAACCCGCACCTGGAGTACTTGTCACAGTGATTGTACCACCAAGCAGACTTGCATATTTTTTCGCAATGGCGAGACCTAATCCTGTTCCACCGAATTTTCTGGAAGTACTACCATCAGCTTGTCTGAATTCATCAAAAATATGTTGAATATGTTCATCAGAAATACCAATACCTGAGTCAGTTACATGAATCGAAACATCTTGATTGGTTTTTATTATACTTATTTCGACAGTTCCTTTTTCGGTAAACTTAACGGCATTTCCTATCAGATTCTGGAGAATATGGCGGCACTTCGAATCATCACTTAACAAAAAGACATGATCTTCATTTTCTTTTAAAATCAATGAAACATTCTTTTGTCGTGCCTGTGGATCAATCATGCTGACTACCTCTTTTACAAGATTTATAATGTCAAACTTTGAAATTTCAATTTCTTCATGTCCGGCTTCAATACGCGAAATATCAAGGATATCGTTGATAAGTGCCAGCAAATGTTTTCCGTTTCTTTCAATTACTTCCAGATAGCTGTATTCTTCATCAGGAATCACTTTAGCAAGTCGTCTGTTGAGAACACTCGAAAGTGCGATCACCGAATTGAGTGGTGTCCGGAGTTCATGACTCATATTGGACAGGAAATTGGTTTTTAACCGACTTGCTTCATTCAGTTGGTTTTTCTGCATGATAAGTTCTGCATTCTGTTCGGTAAGTTCATTTGATTGGGCAGAAAGTTCCGATTTCTGTGCATCCAGTTCGTGATTTTGTAATTCAAGTTTTTCAGAAAATTCCTTTATTTTATGGTATGCCAGAATACCCTCAACCCTTGCACACAATGTAACCAGAATATTATCAATGAGTTGAAGTGCCTGCCTGTCATATTTATTTATGCTTGCCAGCGAAATGATTGCAATGATTTCATTATCTGCAGTAATCGGAAGTGTGATGATTTCATGAGGTATAAATTTGCCGCTGACTGTCTGAAAAACAAAACGTGTTTCCTTCGAAATGTTTTTGATATGTTGCACCTTTTTACTTGAAAGAACTGAGCCAAATTCTCCTTCAAAATTGGAGGCGCTAAATGATTTTCTCGCTTCGTTATCTAATCCAATTGATTCAAAATGATCGAAGGATTGTTTATCGTTACTCAACAGATAGATTGCAGCCAGTTGTGATCCGGTGTGAAGGGCCAAAGAGTTCAGGGTCACTTTGAAGAAACTTTTTGTTTCATATTCGCTAAGCATCAATGCTGCCAGATTTACAACTTTTTCATTTAATTCCTTATTTACCTGAATATTCTCAACCATTTCATCAAAAGAAGCGGATAATAAACCAAATTCATTTTTTGAAATGTAGTTACTACGGGCATGTAAGTTGCCGTTTTTGAAGCCAAGCGATGCATTTGTAAGCGCATTTAATGGTCTGCGAATGCTTCGAAGTAATAAATAATTGATAATTATCGAAAATGCTAAAATTATTAAAACCAATAAAATCAACTGATTACGAAGTTCAGTATTCAATGTCTCTGAATTTTCATGTAACTGAATCGCTTTGGAATTTGCAAAATCATCGATTTTTTTAATAGATTTTAGCAAATAATTAACCTGATTTCCGGCAATGCCATTTGATTTTGTCCGGTTGGCCGCTTCCTGAATGTTCCCTTCATGAAAGATGCGTATAGTTTTTTCACGCATAGAGTTCCAGACTGTAAAGGCATATTGTACTGAATCAACATCGTGTTTTGGTCCAAGATACTGGCTTTTTAATACCTCAAGTTGTTTGAAAGCATCTGCCTCCCAAATTTTTATTTCATTCAGATTTTGCTCGATGGCTTCTTCATCTGTTGAAATAAAAAGGTCTTTCATATCACGATGAATCGAAAGAATATCAGCATTTAGCAATCCAATCGCACGTTGAACCTTAAATGGATGATCAAACATAGTTTGCGTCTGATAGTGAATCTGTTCAGTCTGCTGATAGGAGATAATTCCAAGCAAAATGACAAAAAACAACAGGATTGCAAAACTTGCCTTAAGTTGTGTGCCAATTTTTAAATTTTTCATTTTATAATCTTTACTTCAAACCTATTTGAATTATTGAATCTGCATCATTTTGTATTTACTTCTGAAATATTGCAGATTGTGGAAAAACTTCCCGGTAATTATTTTTAAGTAAAATGTCCCTTTCTGTTTCTCCTGTCACCAGAAAACCACCAGTCGAAAGACAATTCCCCGTTTTTTCGATTATTTTTTTTCGGATTTCATTTTTATAGTAAAAGAGTAAGTTGGCACAAAATACCAGGTCAAAATCGCCGTAAATGCTTGCAGGTGGGGTGCCTGATTCTTCATCAAGCAGATCAAATGCCGAGAAATCAATTTTCTCTTTCAATTCAGGAAGTATTGAATAAACATCTCCATCTTTTTGAAACCACTGATTGAAACGTTGTATCTGTATGTTTTTAATCGACTCAATTGAATATTGTCCACGTTTTGCATTTTCTAGATTGTGAATACTCTGGTCAGTAGCAAAAATCCTGTAACTGATTATTCCATTTGCGTTTTTTTTAAGAAGTTCTTCCAATAAAATTGCCAGACTGTAGACTTCCTGGCCTGAGGCACAGGCAGCCGACCAGATCCTGATCTCTTTCCTGCCGGTGTTTTTTATTTTTAATTGGATAGATGGTAAAATAATATTTTCTAATACAGCAAATGTAAGCGGGTTACGAAAGAATTCGCTGTAGTTTATTTGAAGCGAACGGGTTAAAATCTTTGATTCATTTTTGCTGTTTTCTATCAAATTTGCATATTCATCTAAAGTTAAACAGCCTGTCTCTGTCATCCTTTTGGTCAGGATATTATTGAGAAAACCACTATCAAATTTGTTAATATCAAATTGACACATGTTTAGTAGGTAAATACCAATATTTACAAGGCTGCTGTTCATTTTATGAGTTTAATGTCTCCTCGAGCTAAAATTGCCGTTCTTTTTGCCGTTTTTGCCAGCCTTTTTTTTGAATTGTAACCGCAATATGCTGAATACTTTATGTCTGGTCAAATATAATATAATTCTTAAAATTTAACCAGAAAATTATTCGACTTAAAACAATCTTATATAGTAAAGTGGAAGCATTTTCGTGGCAGCTTGATTCAAAAGGCTGACTAACTGTGGATTTCGTTATATTTGGAAACTAAAATCAAAAAAATGATGAAAAGAAAAATATTTTTCAGAGAGCTTAAGTCATACACAATCAGTACCATTGCGCTTTTTGTTATGGCGCTTGCATGGACCGGATTTCTGATTCCTAATAAAATTCTCGGTGGCGGGGTGAATGGTATTGCAACCATGCTTTTTTGGACAACTGGTCTGTCAACAGGTATTACTATTGTTGTTGTGAATCTGGTTTTGGTTTTGGTGGCTTTACGTATCATCGGTTCTGGATTTGGATTAAAGACTGTTTATTCAATTGTTGTGCTTTCAGCAATGTTTTCAATTCTACAGTATTACATCAAAGAACCATTTGTGACAGATAAATTTATGGCGGCTATTATTGGTGGAATAATGGGTGGAACTAGTATAGGATTGGTCTTTACACAAGGTGGAAGCACAGGAGGTACTGATATTGTGGCACTTATTGTGAATAAATACCGTAACATCAGCCCTGGAAAAATAATACTGTTATTGGATGTTTTTATTATTTCCAGTTCGTACTTTGTCTTTCAAAGCATTGAAACCCTTGTTTATGGCTTTGTTGTGATGGGAGTTACAAGTTATACGATCGATCTTGTTCTTACAGGAAATAAGCAATCGGTTCAGCTTTTTGTTTTTTCGAAAAATGCCGAAGCCATTGCTGATCGTGTTACCAAAGAAACCGGGCGTGGTGTTACATTAATGAAAGGTACAGGTTGGTACACGAAAACAGAACATTCTATTTTATTGATTATGGCAAAGAAAATGGAGTCGTCCCAATTGTTCAGGATTATAAAAGATGTTGATCCTGATGCTTTTGTATCTCTGAATACCGTGATGGGAGTCTATGGAAAGGGTTTTGATGAAATCAGATAAAAGCTGTTTTGGAATCTGACTTTCTTCATTTTCAGATGTTTCATTTCCCATTTATCATTGAAAAATAATTGTAAAAAGTAAGCCTAAAAAACAAGCAAAATAATACCTTCAGTTTAACAAGGCTAATGAATAAACTCAGTGTTTGAGCTAAAAGCTTCGCTGTCGGGGTGAGTGTAGGTCGAAAGAGCGGAGTTTACTGTTGGTAATTGCAATAAGAGCATGTCGAAGTAAGCATTTTTGTTCAAGGTATAATGATGAATGAATACTTTAATTCATGACAAGAATTAAATATTTCAAAATGAATGGATTAGCTTAATTCAAAAGGATGTATTTATTTACAGATCGGTTGAAAAGAAGTAGTGATTTCATCAAAACAAAAAAAGGCAGCTTTACAGCCGCCTTTTTTCCAATATTAAAAGGTGTGTTAAACCAATTTGTGTTTTGCTACAAAATCTGTTAATACCTGGTCAAGGTTTGGAAAACCGATCTCTTGTAAATCATAATAAACGCGGGTGTTGGGTTTGTTAATTTTCACAATACGGTTCAAATCAATAGGAGTACCGATAACAACGCTATCACAATCTGTATTGTTGATCGAAGTTTCAAGGTCTTTTAACTGTTGGTCACTATATCCCATCGCAGGCATCAGGGTGCCGATATTTGGGTAAATCTGGAATGTTTCAGCCATTTTTCCAACGACAAACGGACGAGGATCAACCAATTCAGCAGCACCGAATTTTTGGGCAGCAACAGTTCCTGCACCAATTTTCATCTCACCATGAGTAAGGGTTGGGCCGTCTTCAACGACTAAAACTCTTTTTCCTTTTATGATACTTGCATTGTCAACGCTGATAGGTGATGCAGCGTCAATAACAATTGCTTTAGGATTCACTTTGGCAATATTTTCACGAACAGTCTGAATAGCTTCTGGTCCTGCGCTGTCCATTTTATTGATCACAACAACATCAGCCAAGCGCAATGTAACCTCACCAGGATAATAAGTTAGTTCATGTCCCGGACGATGAGGGTCAACAACGGTAATATTTAGATCTGGTTTGTAAAAAGGGAAATCGTTGTTTCCACCATCCCATAAAACAACATCACAACCATCAGGATCATTTTCAGCAGCACGTAAAATGGCTTCATAATCGACGCCTGCATAAATCACGTTTCCGCGAACTACATGTGGTTCGTATTCTTCCATCTCTTCAACAGTGCATTTGTGTTTTGCAAGATCCTCAACAACGGCAAAACGCTGAACTTTTTGTGCTACTAAATCGCCATAAGGCATCGGGTGACGCACAGCAACAACTTTCAAGCCCATCGCCATCAGATATTCGATCACTTTACGCGAAGTCTGGCTTTTACCACATCCTGTACGCACAGCACCAACGGCAATAACGGGTTTAGTACTTTTTACCATAGTGTCTTTTGGTCCGAGAAGAATAAAATTGGCTCCCGCTGCATTTACAACAGCACTCATTGCCATAACCCTTTGGTAAGGCACATCACTGTATGAAAAAACACAATCGTCAACTTTCAAATCCTTGATCAGTTTGGTTAATTCCTGCTCTGCATAAATCGAAATCCCATCAGGATAAAGATCTCCGGCCAGCTGAGCGGGGTATTTACGTCCGTCAATGTCAGGAATCTGAGCAGCTGTGAATGCCACTACATTGTATAAATTATTGCCACGATAATACGTGTTGAAATTGTGGAAATCCCTTCCGGCAGCTCCGATGATAATTACATTTTTCTTCATATAGAATCTTTTTGATTTAATGTTTCTGAATGCGTTTGTTAATTATATCACAAAGATAGAATTTACTAATTGAATTATAATCAGATTGGTGAAAATATATTTTTGCACGTTTTTTAAATATCAGTAATACAATAAGTTAAATTGTGAATAAATTAACACTGATCATTTTTTAAGCTAATTAGTCGTGTCAAATTGAATCGTTGACCGAACGAAATCATTAAACAATCTCATTTTTAATACCTTTGCAGCCGTTTTAAATTATTAATTTCAATGCTCGAAAATATTTTGATTCAGGGTTTTACCTCGGTTTTTATCGAATTATATGGTGAAGAACCTATTAAAAATCAGGTTGTATTTCAAAAAACACGTTCTGAGTTTGAAGGTGACCGTACCATTGTGGTTTTCCCATTTGTTAAGATTGCCAGGAAATCGCCTGAGGTTATTGCTACAGAGATTGGTGCAAGAATGCAACAAACTATCGGTCTTGTAGAGAAGTTTAATGTAGTCAAAGGTTTCTTGAATCTCTTGATTTCTGATTCATATTGGTTGGATTTCTTCAATCAAAATAATCATAATCAGAAATTTGGATTCAGGGAGCAAACAGGTGAATCTCCTGTAATTGTTGAATACTCGTCACCAAACACGAACAAACCGCTTCACTTAGGGCATGTTCGTAATAATTTACTCGGTTATAGTGTAAGTGAGATTTTGAAAGCCAATGGCCATAAAGTTATTAAGGTAAATCTTGTAAATGATCGTGGTATTCACATTTGTAAATCAATGCTTGCATGGCAGAAGTGGGGGGAAAACAAAACACCTGAGAATTTTGAAATCAAAGGTGATAAATTGGTAGGGGAGATGTATGTTCGTTTCGACAAGGAACTTAAATTACAATTGGCCGATTTGTCAGCATCTGGTATTCCTGAGAATGAAGCTTTGAAGAAAGCGCCGCTTATGATTGAAGCTCAGGAAATGTTACAGCAATGGGAAGCCGGTAATCCATCCGTCAGAAATCTTTGGAAAACAATGAATTCATGGGTTTATGATGGATTTGATGCAACTTATAAACGAATGGGTGTCGATTTCGATAAAATTTATTATGAATCTGAAACTTATTTACTGGGTAAAGATTTGGTTCAGGAAGGCGTCAGGACCGGAGTATTGTTCAAAAAAGAAGATGGTTCAATCTGGTGTGATTTAACTTCGGATGGCCTTGATGAGAAATTGTTACTTCGGGCAGATGGCACATCAGTATATATGACCCAGGATTTGGGAACAGCTGAATTACGTGCAAATGAATTCAATCCTTCAAAATTAATTTATGTTGTTGGGAATGAACAAAACTATCATTTCGATGTGCTGAAACTGGTATTGAAGAAGTTGCAACGTAGTTGGGCCGATTCCATCGAACATCTATCCTATGGAATGGTAGAATTACCTCAAGGAAAAATGAAATCCCGTGAAGGTACTGTGGTAGATGCTGATGAACTCATGGATGAAATGATTCTTACAGCAAAAACCATGACCGAAGACCTGGGAAAATCGGATAATATGTCTGATAATGAGGCTGCTAAACTATATTATCAAATCGGGTTGGGTGCCCTTAAGTATTTTATTTTAAAAGTTGATCCAAAGAAAACGATGATGTTTAATCCTCAGGAATCTGTTGATTTTAATGGAAATACTGGCCCCTTCATACAATATACACATGCGCGGATTGGGTCTTTATTACGTAAATCAATTGAGAACGGGATAACTAAAAGTGATAATTCTGTATCGTATCTGCATCCTAAGGAGAAAACACTGATTCTACAATTACATAATTTTCCTGAAATTCTTTCTGATGCCGGAACGAATCGAAGTCCTGCTTTCATTGCTAATTATCTGTATGATCTTGCCAGGGATTTTAATCAGTTTTATCAGGAAATACCTATTCTTAAAGAGGAGGATTTGGCTAAATTAAATTTCAGAATTCTGCTTTGCAGCTTCACCCAGCAGGTTTTAAAAGCCGCTTCTGCATTACTTGGAATGGAAATGCCAGAAAAAATGTAATAGTCCGAACATTTTGTTGGATTTTATGTTTAATTTAGACGCGTTCTAAATAACAAATATAAACCTAACAATCATGAGAAAACTTTACAATTTTTTACCCTTGTTATTCATACCTGCATTGATTTTATTACTTGCGAATGGTTCTGGAAGTCCTGGAGGTAAATCCGGAAGTCCGGGTGATTCTAATGCGACCTGTACACAATGTCATAGTGGCGCTGCTAATTCATCATTAGGATGGATAACCTCAGATATTCCTTCAAATGGTTATACCCCAGGTGAGACTTACACAATTACAGCAACTGGCACACACAATGGTGTTGTGAAATTTGGTTTTGAGTTGACTGCTGAGACGACCAATGGTTCAAAGACTGGTACATTCGCAATTACTGAAGCTGCTCGAACCAAACTCGTGAATCAAAACAAAGCAGTAACGCATCGTGCTGCCGGTACAACCCCAAGTGGTAATACAAATTCATGGTCTATGAATTGGACAGCTCCGGCCACCGATGTTGGTCAGATCCGTTTTTATGCTGCTTATAATGCAGCAAATGGCAATGGAAATAACTCAGGTGATGTAATTTATACGAGCAATTTATTTGTTTCAGCTGCTCAGCCTGGTGTTTTGATTAGTGTAAGTCCTGATCATGCCGATCAGAATCAGGAGGTTATTGTGACAATTACAGGTCAAAATACTAACTGGTCGAATCCATCTCCTTCAGTAAGCATGCAAAATTCGAATAACAATAATGAAACATTCAATGCTTCTCAGGTTCAGGTAAATGGCCAGACAATACTTCAGGCAACATTTCTGATACCGGCTGATGCGACAATTGGAATGTATGATTTATTGGTAGATGATTTGGTTTTGCCTTCAAGTTTTTTGGTAACGGTTATAAATTCAATTGAAGCAAATATAGAATCATTTGCAACTGTTTACCCTAATCCTGCCTCAAATAATATCTGGATTGAAACACAAACAGAATCATCTTTTTCATTGTATGATCTTAGCGGAAAGCTGCTTGTTCAAGAATCATTGAATATTGGTAAATCTTCAATTGATATTTCGGATTTTCGTCCTGGAATTTATATGACTGTAATTCAGAATAGTAATACAAAAGTGATTAATAAACTAATTATCAAATAGTTTAGATTATTTTAGAAAAAAGCTGCCTTCGAAACGGGCAGCTTTTTTTTTGTATTTCATTTTTTTATGTATCTTTCGCTTGAAATAATATCAACCAGTTGTAAATCATTCATATATGGAAAAAGTCTGTTTATCATGTGGTGAGACCTTGCTTGGAAGATCGGATAAGAAGTTTTGCAGCGATTCATGCCGCAACAATTACCACCATCAGTTATCAGGTGAAAATACCAATTTTATGCGAAACATCAATAATCAGTTGAAACGTAATAGAATGATTCTGAAAGAGTTGAATCCTGAAGGAAAGTCACGGAC
>CAJBPB010000342.1 GCA_903957365.1 uncultured Bacteroidota bacterium | reverse complement strand
AAGGCCTTCGTCTGATTTAAATTCTTCGGCAAGCCAGATAATAATGGTAGCATCGAAGTCATCACCGCCAAGGTGCGTATCACCGTTGGTTGATTTTACTTCAAAAACACCATCACCCATTTCGAGAATTGAGATGTCGAAAGTTCCGCCACCAAGGTCAAAAACGGCTACTTTAATATCGCTCAGTTTTTTATCTAATCCGTAAGCCAATGCCGCTGCAGTTGGCTCATTGATAATTCTTTTTACAGTAAGGCCTGCGATTTCACCGGCTTCTTTGGTAGCCTGACGCTGTGAATCGCTGAAATAAGCAGGAACTGTAATAACCGCTTCGGTTACTGGTTGTCCGAGATAGTCTTCAGCGGTTTTCTTCATTTTCTGAAGAATCATTGCTGAGATTTCCTGTGGTGTGTAAGGTCTGCCATCAATTTCCACGCGTGGGGTGTTGTTTTCACCTTTGATTACATGGTAAGGCACACGTTCTCTTTCCTTTGTAATGCGGTCATACGTTTCACCCATGAAACGTTTGATCGAATATACTGTTCTGGTTGAATTGGTGATAGCCTGACGTTTTGCAGGATCTCCTACTTTACGTTCATTGTTTTCGGCAAAACTTACTATAGAAGGTGTAGTACGACGGCCTTCACTGTTTGCAATTACGATTGGCTCGTTACCTTCCATTACTGAAACGCAGGAGTTTGTAGTTCCCAGGTCGATTCCAATTATTTTTCCCATTGAATTTTCTCCTTAATTTTATCTGTTATTTGATAGTCAATTTCTTATTCTTAAGTCTGCTTTGACAATCATTATGCCAAAAAGCAGAACTTTCCATCTATCTGTTTTGCTTTATTTATTAAATGTATCGTTGGTTTATTTAAATATCATAAAATCAATATGTTAATTCAATACGTACGAATCTTACAACTGACAAAATGCTGTGACAAAACGACAGTATATCCAATGTAAAGTATATGGAAATAAGACAGCTAACAAGCAGATCATAACAAATATTTCAGGTCTGCTAAGGTAACTGATGCAATGTAATGTGTTAATCTGTGTAAAAATCGGAATCCATCCTAAACAATTGGCAGAGAGATATCAAACAACCGTCTTCCCATTTTCAACATATTTGCTTACCTTTGTGCCCCATGAAAAATATCAGAAATTTTTGCATTATTGCACATATCGACCACGGTAAAAGCACATTGGCCGACCGGTTGCTTCAGTTTACCCACACGCTCACCGACAGAGAGCAGAAGGATCAGGTGCTTGACAGCATGGACCTTGAGCGGGAAAGGGGTATAACCATTAAAAGCCATGCCATTCAGATGGAGTATGAGCATGAAGGTGAAATATTCATATTTAACCTGATTGACACTCCCGGCCACGTAGATTTCTCCTACGAAGTTTCGCGTTCCATCGCTGCATGCGAAGGTGCTTTATTGGTTGTGGATGCTACACAAGGTATTCAGGCTCAGACAATTTCAAACCTGTATCTGGCTCTTAATCATGATCTTGAAATTATTCCTGTCCTGAACAAAGTCGACATGGATAACGCCATGCCTGATGAAGTTGAAGATCAGATTGTAGAATTGTTGGGTTGTCCGCGTGAAGATATTATCCGTGCCAGTGCCAAAACTGGTTTCGGTGTTGATGTTATTCTTGAGGCAATATTAGCACGCATACCCGCACCAAAAGGTGATCCAAACGCTCCTTTGCAGGCACTTATTTTTGATTCGGTTTTTAATTCTTTCAGAGGAATCATAGCCTATTTCAGAATAATGCAGGGCACATTCAGTAAAGGTGATCATGTGAAATTCATCGCCACGGAAAAAGAGTATTATGCTGACGAAATTGGTGTGTTGAAGCTGAAACAGGTTCCTCGTAAAACAATGTCGGCAGGTGATGTGGGTTATATCATTTCGGGTATCAAAACCTCAAGCGAGGTAAAGGTAGGAGATACGATTACCCATGTAGCACGTCCGACAACAGATATTGTTGCTGGATTTGAGCTTGTGAAACCAATGGTATTTGCTGGTATTTACCCTGTTGATGCAGACGATTACGAGGAATTGCGTAATTCTATTGAAAAACTGCAGCTGAATGATGCTTCACTCGTTTTTGAACCTGAATCGTCAATGGCTTTGGGATTTGGATTCCGTTGTGGTTTCCTTGGATTGCTTCACATGGAGATAATTCAGGAACGTCTTGACCGTGAATTCGATATGGATGTAATTACGACTGTACCGAATGTTTCTTTTAAGGCTTATACGAACTCAAAAGAAATGATTGAGGTGCACAATCCAAGTGGTTTGCCCGAAGCCAATTACCTTGATTATATTGAAGAACCTTATATTATAGCCCAGATCATTTCCAAATCAGAATACCAGGGCGCCATCATGACACTCTGTATTGAGAAACGGGGTGTGCTGAAAAATCAGGTTTATCTAACCTCTGATCGTGTTGAGATTACTTTCGAAATGCCTCTGAGTGAAATTATTTTTGACTTTTATGATAAACTTAAGTCGCTTTCCCGCGGTTATGCTTCGTTCGATTATCATATTGAAGGATGGCAGCGCGCCAACCTTGTAAAACTAGATGTGCTTCTCAATGGTGAATCTGTTGATGCACTTTCAATGCTTATTCACCGCGACAATGCTTACTCGTTTGGACGCAAGATGTGCGAAAAACTGCGCGAACTGATTCCACGTCAGCAGTTTGATATTGCTATTCAGGCTGCGATCGGAGCAAAAATTATTGCCCGCGAAACGGTGAAAGCGCTTCGCAAAGATGTGACTGCCAAATGTTATGGAGGTGATATCAGCCGTAAACGTAAGCTTCTTGAAAAACAGAAAAAAGGCAAAAAGCGTATGCGACAGGTTGGTAATGTGGAAGTACCACAGTCAGCGTTTTTGGCCATTCTTAAGCTGGATTAATCCTGAATGGCACGCGGATGACGCGGATGAAACAGATTAGAGCGGATTTTTTTGTGTATTAATCGATATTATCCGCTTGACTGGATAACCAGTATCTGTGATGAAATGTTTGCTGTCGATGGATTTACAGATTTGTAAAGAGGTTTAAACTTCTGGCAAATGAGATTTCCTGAACATTTATTAAAAGTACAATGCAGATTGAACGGTCACTGGCTTGTCGAAGTGATTCTGTTTAATTAAGCATTTTGGCTCAGGTATAATGATTAAAGCAGACTCTAAATTGGACACTGTTACAAAAGTGATTCATTGTAATCAAAGCCTTAAATACTTTGTATATTCTTTGTACCTTCTTCGTATATTCTTTGTTTAAATGATAGAATATTAAAAGATACTGCAAACTTTATTAGATGAAAGTAATAATTATGTAAGGACAAAATACAAACAGATTATAACTAAAGTCTTTACATGTAGTTTTGAGTCTGGTGTAGAAAATCTGTCAAAGTGTTTTTTTTGAGGACAAACATTACAAAGTCGCCATAAATTTCTGACAAAACAAATTCTAAAACCATACCTTTCCTTAATTAATGTCTGTACATAAAGGCGAGTTTGATTCAGAATGTTTGGGTTCGAGGTTTCGATGATCTGAAAATAAAGAGTGTACTGAGGTACATGACTGATTTGAAGATCGAGAATAACGAAGAAATCGGACATTATGCAAAAACTCTAATTACTGCATTTTTTAATGAGTGCGATTGAATCCGTAATTTTACTTTTTTTTAAAATCATTGTAACTTTGTTCATTGATAGACGTCATAACAAAGAGTTTGTAAATTGACTTATGACCCGAAACGAATACAATCGCATTGTGGATGAGCATGCAGATGGTCTTTACCGATTCATCCTCAAGAACTTACGTGATAAGGAGAAAGCACGCGATATCGTTCAGGAGGCATTTACAAAAGTGTGGCTCAAAAAAGATGAAATAGAAGTGACTAAAAGTAAATCGTATCTTTTTACAACGGCCTATCATACTATGATTGATCTGATCAGGAAAGATGAGCGCTCTGTCAGACTGGAATTGCATCATCAAAGCAATGAAAAGTCGTTCAATACGTACTCTGATTTAAAAGATGTACTTGATGAGGCATTGACTCAGTTACCTGAAATTCAGAGAACTGTAGTATTATTACGCGATTATGAAGGCTATTCATATGCCGAAATAGGGGAGATTACCTTACTAAGCGAAGCGCAGGTAAAAGTTTATATTTTCAGGGCCAGAATGACATTGAAATCTTATATCACCAGTCTGGACAAAGTTTTGGAAATGAATTGAGTTTAAAGTGAAAAGTGACAAAGATTGTCAGGAGGTTAACCTGACCGAAATAATTGCAGTGAAGTGATGAATATAATGATTGATAATTACGAAGTTTGGCTCATCGATTATCTGGACGGTAAATTAACTACTGTTCAGGTAGCTGAATTGCAATTATTTGTTGAGTCCCATCCTGAATTGGGTTCCTGGTCTGATCTCACTTCCGGTTTCATCTGTCTTGAAACGGAACCAATCTTGTATGATATTAAAGACGATTTAAAGCGGTCTGTTATTCATGAGGTCGGGATTATGAATGAAACCAATTATCAGGAGTATTTTGTTGCATCAATCGATCAGCAACTAAGCCTTCCGATGGAATCTGATGTTGAAAAATTTGTCAGGTTAAATCCTGATTTTGCAAAAGAATACACCGAACTTCAACAAACAGTAATTATTCCTGATCTGACCATTCGCTTTTCGAATAAAAATTCGTTGAAGCATTTCATTATCCCGTTAAATGCAAAACGTGTTCTCTCTTACGCTGCCAGCGTTCTGATTTTGATGAGTATGTTTGTCTGGTGGATGATGAAGGAAAATCAGGTTGAAAATTTGCCTGTCATTGTTGCCGACAAGGTAGTTGTCTCTCAGCCTGAAAAACCTGAAATAGTTAATATAACAAACAAAGAAAAAATTGACGTTGAGCATATTTATCCGGTAAGCATAAAGACCAATACGGAAAGGTTAGCGAATGTTAGTGATAAAATTACTCCAAGGAGCGCTCAATCGCTTACATTAGTTAAGGAAACCTATCTTGAAGAAGACGATTTCATGTTGTTCTATTTTGATGGAAAAGAATATCTTGCTTCATTGAAACCAATCAAACAGAACGAAAAGTCATCTCTTGTTGGATTGGTCGCCCAGAATCTGATCCGGAAAACAGTAAATGCTGTATTAGTGCGCACCGATAGAGCCGAAGAACAATTATCCGGTATTTCAGATAAGGGTAACCTGAGTTTCTGGAATATTGCTGAATTGGGAGTAAAAACATACAATAGTCTTACCGACAGTGAGTTAGATTTAGAAAGAACCACAAATCCTGAGGGTATATTAACCGGCGTTCATTTTCAGTCTGAGCAACTTCAATTGAGTAAATCAATGCGTTCTGAAAAGGAGAAAAAATAACAATTATTGTCCTTTCCAAAGGGTCAGATTATTCATTTAGTGTAGATGATTTTCCAAATCGTATTTTTCATGTAATTATAACATTTTGCCCTTCATAACTGTAAGTTACCATTTGAATATTGATGAAAAACAATCTTAAGGTAATGAAGTCTGATGAGAGTTATCAGATTAGTTGCATGGATGCTTTCTGCTTCGTTTACCTTTAATTATTGTTTTTAAAGAAAATCTTAAAAATATTTACATTTATTTTGATATGCTTTATCTTTGTATTTCAATCAAATCTAGTTCTAGTTTTAACCAAATTTAAAGTTATGAAAAAAGTACTTTTACTCTCCGTAATTTTTGGTTTTTGTAGCGTTAGTTTATTTTCTCAAAAAACCATGCATGATCTTAAAATCAGGAATGCGAAAGCGATAGATTATGCAACAATACAAGAACCTGCCATTCCAGCTGCTTCACAACAGGAAGTAGTCATACCGGATATTGCTCCGGTAAAATCCCCTGAGGGTGATGTTGTATCAGTGATTCCTATCGGAACTTCAGGAAACGCATTTGGTTTTTTTGTCGACGGCAGAACAGCCAGTGTATGGACCAACAATGATTTGAATATGGTGGCTTTCACGCACAGATTGCAGACTCCGAGCACTTCCTACATCGGGTATGACCTTTCAAAGGATGGTGGATTAACCTGGAGTGTGAACCAGTTGAACTACGATCCTACCATTACAGGTTTCAGTCCTGCACGTTATCCGCAAGGTGGAATACTTAATTTTCCGGGTAATACGAATCCCGACAATGCAATGCACACTTATGTGGCGCCCCTTTTAGACGGAAGCCAGGGAACTTCTGGTTCCTGGGGAGGAATTGGATATGGATGTAAACCATTTGCAGAAGGTTCAACCGCATGGCAAGCCGCTTTAACCACTACCGGTGATGAAAGATGGTTTTTGCCGGATGCATTTACCATCACACAGCAGGGTATGGTCTATTTTATTGATGCCCTAACAGACTGGGACGGAACAGCATCTACCTATCTGGGAAGCCTGACCATTGGAACCGGAACTTACAATGAAGGAACCTCTGAATTGGAATATACATTCGAAAACTATCCTCTGGCTGTAAATCCTGCGGATGGTATAAATGACATCGAAATAGCATTTGCACCTGACGGACAAACAGGATATATCAGCGTGCTTTCGAATCTGGAAGTCACTTTGCCATATACTTCATACCATCCGATATTTATCAAAACCACCGATGGTGGATTAAGCTGGTCCGATCCAATAGAAGTGCAGCTTGGTGGTCCGGATGGTCTGGCTCCTGTCCAGGAATTTATTACGGATGAAGCGCTGATCGCTTATTTTGATCCTGAACCTGTTCCTCCCCGCGATGAGATTCCTTATTATATTGGATACAACCAGGATTTGTCAGTTGATGCATGGGGCAATCCACATATTTCGGGTACTTGTATGATCGCTGATCTTGAAGCTGGTACCATTGCCACAGGTACGGGTTATATTGCCATGTTCCATATCTGGTCACCTGATGGAGGAACAACCTGGCAGGCTTTTAAACTCGCTGATCTGAAACAGTTTAACGCTGAATGGACCGGTGGTGGATCTACTGTTTCACAAACTAACCGGCCTCAGAATTCTACTACAACCGATGGATCCATTGTATTTTTCTCTTGGCTCGACAGCGATATTGAAGAAGCGGAAGATAATGCACGTCCTGATATTTATTTCCGTGAATTTATCCCTTACGCCGGTGAAAATGGGTCGCATGGTGTAGAAATTGTAAATGTTACATTGTTCTCACCTGCTATGTGGACAGCCAATTGGGGCACTATGCCGCACTATGTATTATCAGAAGAAATTGGTGAAAATTCGATCGAATGTACCATCCCGTTTGTTTATCAGAAAATGACAAGTGATGACCCATCATTGGTCGCACAGTTCTATTATATCCCTGACTTTAAAAGAACCTATGTGATCACTTCAACGGATGCGTTGCCGGAAGCGAACATTGCATCGGTGAGCCAGAATTTCCCGAATCCATTCAGTGAGGAAACCAATATCAATATTACACTGCTGAAAGGTTCAGATGTGGGCATTGAGATCTATAATCTTACCGGACAAAAGGTATTTTCGCATAACTATGGTTTTAAACCATCCGGGTTATTCACCATGACTATCCAACCAGAAAATATGCCGGCTGGTGTTTATTTTTACACTATTGAAGCAGGTAGTACAGAGGTTACACGCAAAATGATCGTGAAATAGATCGTTAAGAAAAGTCTAAATGGTATATTTTAAAAAAAAACCGTCTTATAAGGCGGTTTTTTTTTGTTAAGTTAATTTGCTTTTTAAAAATACTACCTTTGCGGCCACACAGATTTACCTAATAATTAATATTAAATCAAAAAAGCAAAACATGAAAAAACTTGTACTTTTAAGTCTTGCTGTTGGTTTTGGATTGTTCGCGGTTGCACAGCAAACGCACAATTTCAAAACACAGATGCCACAGCACAAAGCAGTTCAAAAAATGAAAGCTGGCGTTGATCCGGTTAAGTCCGGTGTGTTGCCACAAAATGGTACCACTGAGCAAACACCTTCCGGAGATCGCGATGTGAATACAGTTACAATCATTAATATTGGTTCATCAGCCAATGCTTACAGTTACGGTTATGGTGGCGGACAAAAATCGATTATTACTGCTATTCCTGAATTGAACATGGTATCGAATTTTCACCGTATGGGTGGCGTTCAGGATCCAGGTGGTTATTCTGGTGATCTAGGATTCGACCTTTCATCTGATGGCGGTTTGACCTGGGACAATATGAACGAAATGTATATTGCTACCAACAATGCCGGTGGATCATACTATACAGATGCTGCCCGTTATCCTAACCATGGAATATGGAATCCTGCTGGTAACACTGACCTGAACAATGCAAGACTGATCTACTTTGTTCCTACACTCGATGGCTCAAATGCAGCTGACAGTTGGGGTGGTTATGCTTATGGAAGAGTAAATCTTGGTGATTACACCGATACTACAAAGAATCTTGCTCCTTCACATGGCGAATATTTTCAGTATATTCCTGATGCTTTTGATATTACTTCCAATGGTACCGTTTTTACTGTTGATCCTAACCAGGATTGGACTACCGGTACAGTTGCCTATATGAATACTTTGATTGTCAATAAACTTGTCTGGAACGATTCAGACAATGATTATGAACTGGAGCAGGAATTGTTGGACGCACCGGTTGATGCTGCCATTACCAAACCTTCTCACGTTTCGGTTGCATTTGCAGCTGACGGACAAACCGGTTATATCTCAATGATTGCTGACAATGGTTCAACTGAAGTTATTTCAGCCGGATTGGGAATGTATCCTGTGTTTTTCAAAACTACTGACGGTGGTGCAACATGGGGTGACCCGGTTGGTATCCAGTTGGCTGGTCCTAATGGTCTTTCAGGCATCGTAAACGATTTGCTTACTGACGAACAGATTGCCACTTTATACGAAGCGCCTGTTCCTGCCCGTGACGAAATTCCTTATACAACCGCTTTTGATCATGATATTTCAGTTGATGCCAATGGTAACCTTCACATAGGTGTTGTTATAGGTGTTGTTGGAGCTGATGCTTACAGCATTGTTTCAGGTTCAGGATTGTTCGCAGCCTATGACCTTTATACCACAGATGGCGGAACAACATGGTTTGCTATCAAATTGGGTAACATCAATCAATTCCGTGGAACATGGCCAACTGACTATACCGAAGATAACCGCATCCAGACTACAGTTTCTCCTGATCGTGAAACCATTTTCGTAAGCTGGTTAGATACAGACATGGAAGAAGTTGAAGACAATACACGTCCAAATATTTTCTCACGTGGTATTCGTCCAAATGCATGGGGAACAGCCGATTTAACCTGTTCATCAGGACAGCCTGTTGCAACCAACGTAACTTTCCTTTCAGAAGGTATGTGGAATGCTTCATTCGCTTCTGTATCAGACGTTTCTTTGTATGCTGACGGAAAATATACTATTCCTATGGCTTACCAGCCAATGGCTGCTGATGTTGATCCAGGTACACCGGTTGTTTATAAATATATCACCAATTTCTTTTTCACAGATGCAGATTTCTGTGTGGTTGGAACCGAAGAAATGGCAGAGGTAAGTCAGGCTGTTGTCAGTCAGAACTTCCCAAATCCTTTCAGTGATGAAACAAGCATCAATGTTAGCCTTGGAAAAGGTGCGAACGTAAGTGTTGAGGTGTATAACCTTACCGGACAGAAAGTGTATGCCAATAACTATGGTTACAAACCAGCCGGATCATTTACAATGACTCTCCAGTCTGACAATATGCCAACAGGTGTTTATTTCTACACTGTTGAAGCAGGTGCAACCAAAGTTACCCGCAAAATGATTGTGAAGTAATTTCAGTTCACAAAATTTATTAAAAAACCGCCTGTTAGGGCGGTTTTTTTTTTGCTCTATGATTTCACCATTTAAAAATATTATCTTTGCGACTACAGTTTTACAAAATAATTTTTTAATTAAACCTGATAAGTATGAAAAAACTATTACTCTCAACATTAGTAATTGCTTCTGGTCTGGGTCTTTTTGCCCAATCGGCATTACAAAAACAATCAGACAGATTGAGTAAAGTAACAGAAGTAAAAACCGAAGCCATTGCCGAATACCCGCAAACATTTGCTGGCGAAACTCCACTTCCAGCTGCAATCAAAGCACCGGATGTTGTAATTGGTGGAACCCGTTACGACCTTCAATCAAACTCAACCATGGCAAAACGTATTTATGCCTATCCTGATGGAACTATCGGTGCAACCTGGACAAAAGGTCAGGTAGAAACTGCATTTGCTGATCGTGGTACCGGTTATAATTATTACAATGGAACAGCATGGGCTGCTGCTCCAACTGCCCGTATCGAGCCGGTTCGTGTTGGTTGGCCATCCTACCAGCCTTATGGTGAAAATGGAGAAATCGTTGTTGCCCACACAGGTGGAGCTAGCGGATTATTATTCAGTCACCGTGATCAAAAAGGAACGGGTGTATGGTCAAATTTTTACCTCGTTGGACCAACTGGTCACGAAGATTTATTGTGGCCACGTATGATCACATCAGGTGAATTTCATGAAACAATTCATGTTATTGCCATTGCTCCTTCTGTTGCAAACGGTGGTACAGTTTATGAAGGTCTTGACGGTGCTTTGCTTTATAGCAGATCTTTTGACGGTGGTGTTACCTGGGATCCTTTGAATGCCATTCTGCCAGGTGTTACTGCTGATGATTTCTACGGATTTGGTGGTGATGAATATTGCTTTGCTGATCCGGTTGGTGAAGTCATTGCTTTTTCAGCAGGTGGATTTTTAACGGATGGTGTTGTTGTTAAATCAATGGATAATGGTGATACATGGGATTCTTATAAATATTATATCGCTCCTGCCCCTAGATTCAATAATGAATTTGTAATTCCACAACACGGTGGTATTGATAGTTTCCAGTCAGTTGTAATTGATGATAACGGAATGACCCACGTTGCAGTTGGCCGTATGTGTCATGCTGCTGATGGTACCGGTGGAGCTACCAATTTTTATCCTTATACCAATGGTCTTCTTTATTGGAACGAAACCATGGAACCTATGGATTCAGTATCTGTTGGCTTTGATATTCTTGATGTTTCTGTTGTAAGCCCTCAGTATTTATTGGCTGAAGCACAGGATCATGGTGAAGATACAATCGTTGGATTGCCTACTTATCAGGCTTCTTTAACATCAATGCCCCAATTGGCTTTCGATCATACAAATAAATTGTTATACGCTTTCTATTCAGGTGTTTCTTTAGGATTTGCCACTGAGGAATTTAACTTCCGTCATATCTGGTATCGTTTTTCAGACGATTATGGTCAGACATGGAGTCCTTACACAGACCTGACAAGTGATGTTTTCCATATTTTCAGTGAGTGTATTTTCCCATCTGTTGCTGGTAATATCTATGACAAAGTGCATATGATTTATCAGTCTGATAACGCGCCTGGTATCAACCAAAGATTTGAAGATCATGGTGTTGTTGATAACAATATCGTTTATCTTACAGTTGGTATTTCTGTTGGTGTGAATGAAACCCCTGCAAATATTGTAAGTCTGGAACAAATCAGTCCTAACCCTGCCACTACAATTGCCAATGTTCTTTTAAATGTTGACAAAGCTGTAAACGTTGAAGTTAGTCTGGTGAATATGCTTGGACAAGAAGTATTTACAACAGTTGAACAGTTGACTTATGCTGGTGCTCATGACCTTAAACTTGATGTAACCAATTACGAAGCTGGAATTTACTTTGTAAAAGTAAAAGCCGGTAACAATGTTGTTACCAAAAAATTGATGATCAACTAATATTTTAGTTTTTCAAAGAATAAAAGGCTGTCTCATTCGGGGCAGCCTTTTTGCTTTTAACACTCATCCATACGAAATGTAGTTTGAATAAACACTTATTCCTTTGACTTATGCGCGTGCTGAATTGTTCAATTTTTCCTACATTTGTGCCACTCAAAAAATAAAAAGATGTTACGTAAACTTTTGTATCTGTTTATAATTCAATTTGTTGTTGTTTCAACATTTGCCCAAAAACAAAACAATATTGTTGGCTCAGTCAAAACAAATCTGTCCTGGCTGGCTTCCGACTCACTCAAAGGCCGATATCCCGGTACTGCTGAGGATGCAGTAACCGCTTCTTTTATCCGGAGTGAATTTGAAAAAGCAGGATTGTCATTTTTTAGCAACAACGCGTTTCAATCCTTCGAAGTGGTAACTTCTGTGCAGCCCGGCGCTGGCAATATGCTTGCTATAGATGGTGTTTCAGGAACCTACACAACCGATTTCAGTGTTTTTGGTTTCAGTAGTAATGCCAGTATTGATAGCGAAGTAGTATTTGCGGGTTTCGGAATGATCATCGAAACAGACGAACTGAAATGGAACGATTATGAAAATCTTGATGTAAAAGGAAAATGGGTTTTGGTACTGAAAGGTGATCCTGAACCTGAAAACAACGACAGTAAATTTATTCCATTCGCTGATACACGCACCAAAGCCATGTATGCAAAAGACAAGGGTGCAGCCGGAATCTTATTTATCGGTGGCGCTAAGAACAATCCGAAAGACGAAATCACACCATTGTTATTTGAACGGTCGGTCGTCAGCAGCGGAATCGCCGCATTGGATCTGAAAGCAGTCTGGGCTTCAAAACTGTTATTCAATCATTTACCCGCATTGGATAGCCTCGAGAAACTCATGATGCTGGGAGTAAAACCGTACAAATACAAAACCTTTTGTAAAGTAAGCGGAAGCGCCGAACTGGTTCAGCATAAGGTTACAACACAAAATATTGTGGGTTATGTTGAAGGCACCGACGAAACACTCAAAAACGAATACATAGTTATTGGCGCACATTACGATCATCTTGGATTTGGTGGTGAAGGCTCAGGCTCACGCATGCCTGATACAGTGGCTGTACATTATGGAGCCGATGACAACGCATCGGGGGTTTCCGGGATTATCGATCTTGCCGCCAGGATTACAAAAAATAAGGATGGATTTAAACGCAGTCTGATTGTGGTAGCCTTTGGCGCAGAAGAAATGGGATTGCTTGGTTCACGGTTTTTTGTGAAGAATCTTCCCATTAAAAAAGAAAATATTATTGCCATGCTTAATTTTGATATGATTGGCAGGATGAATGAAAAACAGTCGATTTCAGTGGGTGGTACAGGCACTGCTGTGCAATGGGAAAGCATGCTGACAGAATATGCCGCGGGAACCGGGCTTTCAATGGCATATTCACCCGAAGGATTCGGCGCTTCAGACCACGCGTCATTTTATGCGGATAATATTCCTGTTTTGTTCTTTTCAACAGGCGCTCATGCTGATTATCATACGCCTGATGATGTTTCAGATAGAATTAACTATCAGGGAATTACGATGATTCTTGACTTTGGCGAAACCCTTCTGAAGAAATTGCTCAACAGTCCGGACAAACTCACCTTTCAGGAGGCTGGCCCGAAAGAACGTACTGGTGGTCGCCGGGGATTTAAGGTTACTTTGGGTATCATGCCTGATTTCACAAGTACTGAAACCGATGGACTTGGCGTAGGTGGTGTTACCAAAGGAGCACCGGCCGAAAGAGCTGGTTTAATGAAAGGCGATAAAATTGTTGGTTTAAATGGAATGCCTGTCGGAACAATTTATGATTATATGAACCGGCTGAAACAACTGAAACCAGGACAGCGTGTGAATGTTGATGTAGTTCGCAATGGTGAGAAAATGGTTTTTATTGTTGATTTATAGATGAAAACCGATTAATTTTTGTCTGATATTGTCCAAAATCAGGCTGGTTGAATATGAATTATTTCAGGAAACAATAAAATAAATGAGTACACTGTTTCTGTCTTCCGGATTTGATCTGCAGTCCATTTTTTCACTTTAACGTTACCCATGACAGATTTTTTCAATATCCGGCATTACTTAAGTCCCTTATTTATCAAGTTTATCAAATTTGGTTTGGTAGGCTTTTCAGGCGTTTTCGTTGATTTTGGAATTACTTATCTATTAAAAGAGAAATTCAAAATACAGCAATATATTAGTAATGCCATTGGTTTTATTTCAGCCTCTTCGACAAATTATTTACTGAATCGCTATTGGACTTTTCACAGCACCGATCCAAACATCAGTCATGAATACGGACGATTTATACTTATATCCATGTTGGGATTGGGTATCAATACCTTTATCTTATGGATTCTGGTGACAAAATTCAAATGGAATTTTTACCTTAGCAAGTTATGCGCCATTGGCGTTGTAACTGTGTGGAATTTCTTTGCCAATCTTGCTTTTACCTTTGTAAAGTAAGTAAGAAGAGTTTGTCCATAATGTCCGATTTCTTCGTTATTCCCGATCTTCAAATCAGTCATGTACCTCAGTACACTTCTGATTTTCATCTCATCGAAACCTCGAACCCGAACATTCTGAATCAAACTCCCGACTTTATGGACAGATATTAATTAGTGTCTGTCCATAAACTCAGTGTCTAGGATAGAAAGTTCGCTGTCGAGGCATGCGCAGAGCCAAAAAGCGGAGTTTACTTTTGGTAAATGAGCATTTT
>CAJBPB010000341.1 GCA_903957365.1 uncultured Bacteroidota bacterium | reverse complement strand
ATGTTTCAATAAAATTCATGGTAATCTTATGCCTCCGTAATTCAGCAAATCCATTTGAAACCAGTAAGGCAATCAATTTGTTCAAGTGTAAGTCCTTTAATTGGGGGCTTCCAATTCTCTTTTGGATCAGGTGTTGGTTCCAAAAATATATTCTCTCTTTTATCCGTAAAAAACAAATTTGCTAACATTTGGTTTGAATCTTCATATTTCTTTAAAATTTCAATTCGTTCCAATGGCGAAAGTATTCCATATGATATAAAAGGATTGGTCCTTTTATATTCGTCAGGCAGCAGATCGCTTATATTGTCAAGTAGCTTGTGGTCGTGAAGATTAGCATGTGAATTACATAATTTCATCATTTCAATGATCACCGGTTGCACACCCCTGTTATTGTTAATATTATTATTTGGAGGATCAAAGAAACCCCTTTTATCACTGATTCCTATTAAATTCAAAAAATCAATGACAACATCATCACAACCCAAGGATTCTCTTTCAAAGGGTCTTGCAATGAAATTATCGGGCTCAAACACTTTAAGCCAGTCGGTCAGAGCCCAATGCCAATTGAAATTCAGACTTTTAATATAATCGTTTATTGAGTTTAGGTTTGTGTTTTTGTGACCCCATTGTTTCCATGCGCTTTCTGCCCAGTAATCCTGCCGTCTGAGATAGAGAATTATTTTATAATCAAAGTCATTTTCAGATATTATCTTTTGGATATTCAAAGGCCACCAATTCGAAAAGAATCCTTCATGACTTATAATGATCTTATTAATACCTTCATTGATGCAATAAGTTTTACATTCGTTGAAATAGTCAATGCATGCAGATATATCATCTGTTTCCCTGACCTTTGCAAAATAGGCTCCATGACTAAGACAGAAGCCTTTCCCAAAGTCATTACCATTTAAATTTGGATACAAAATGCCATATTTTTCAATTAGGACCTCTCTGTTCGTGTTTAGAAAAGACAGGATCGAGCTTGTTCCCGTCTTTGGCATCCCAATATGGAAGTAAATTTTTACTTCGGAATTTTTCATTTATGTCAGTATATTAGATATATAATCTATTAATTCTTGTTTTTTTAATTTTCTCGATCATGTTTTTTATCAGATGGGTTAACTCCTTTTTTTGCACAGTAAAATTTTCCAGAAAAAAATTGAAATATTAATATAACCAGGCAGTGCCATGTTATCAACTATTGAAAGGGTCGACTAAAGCTTTCATCTCCTCATCGAACGAAGAGTTTTAATTCTATCTGATTTAATTCTTTGGTAATTGCCAAACTTACTAAGTAATCAATTCCTGTTTAAGTCAATAAAATCAAGATTTGTATACTTTCGCACCCTGAAATAAAACAACAGACAACCATGCATAAGCAATAATAACTGCAGTTTTGTTCTCTTTCACAGTATGTAAAACAAAAGTAGAAATGAAGGCAAAAAAAATGTTGTCAGACTATAAACCATTTTATTTCGTTTGAGTACTTTTTTTGGTCGGTGGTATTATCCCTGTTTAATTTTATGAATCAAATAATTCAGGCTAAGTCTGAAGGCCAGTCCGTAACCAAGATATTTAACTAAATACATGAATTTCGCGTAACGTGAATAAAGTTCCAAATAAACCGAATTGTAAATAAAAAATGCAAATAACGATTGTTTTTTTCGAAATGTATAAGTATTTTTAAAGCGAATAATCCCGGTAAAAATTTCAGTTATGATTATTTTCCTAATATTTGGTGGTTGCTCAAAGATTATTTTTTGGATGTAAATTAAAGACTCTTCACTCCATTGATTGGCATCATTTTCGTTTTGTTTGACTGAATAATTATAGATTGGCAGATAAAAGATTTTGCAAAGCCAGTTTACATCATCCTGAGACCTTTGCCAGATTTCAAGATTTTGATTCGCTTCCAGACTAAATTTCTCGCCCGGAATTTGATGAATTAGTTCAGGATAAAAGTTGTTTAAAACCGGATTAGCCTGATATTCGAAATATCTAGGGGCTTTTGTATAAATTGCATTTAACAGTGCTATTGCTTCATAAGATAGCGAGATGTTGTGGAATTCGTTTTTTAAGTTTAATGTTTTAATGATTGAATCTTCAGCATGAATAAAGGATAAAAAAGCTCCGGCAGGCCCGTACTTGTGTTTGATTGCATCTTCAAAGCGGTATGCATGAATTGAATCGAATGTGAATACTCGGGAGAAAGTTTTAATCTTATTTTGATAATAATCCAATAATACCTTTGAATTATTTTTTATGGCTTTTCCCAGACTTTCCCCTGCTTTGATTACTTCTTGTATTTGCGCGGAAGACCATGGTACGGGGTGCCTGCAAAAAAGAATAACTTCAATACAAACATCAGGATTTGTTATTTCTCTTAAATAGGTTTTCAATTTTTTCAGAGATTCCACCCAGAGTAATGAGATATCTTCGCCGGAGATGATCAGTTTATCACCTTCAAAATTTTGAATTTGTTTGGTGAATTGCTTATGAAAGCTTTTGTGTAATGTTTCTATCGCCGCAGAATTGTTGTCACCATTAACAATGTTTTGGTGGTATTTAGTTGGATCAGCGCAAAACATGCTAAAAAAAACTTCTGAATGATTATAAAACTCATTGCCAGATCTTTTAAAGATCGGATAGAGGTAACCGTTGGAAGCAAGTAAATTGTGATTCGAACCTAAGCCATTTTGTATGCTTGTTGTACCGGTTTTGTGAATTCCAATATGTAAGTAAATTGTTTTTATCATCTGATTTTATTGACACACAGGTTCGGATTGTTATTTGTGTAGTGGTTTTTGTTAATTAATTTCAAGTGTAATTATATGAAAATCGCTGTGTTAGCAGTTTTTGCCGATAAAAGTAATTCATAATCCTAAGAATACTATTTCAAATCGCAAGGACAATAATATGATGCTTTCATTGAACTCATGGCTTTAGAATTTAACAGATTTATTTTTCGAAAAATCAATTTGCAAGTTTGAAAGACGGGGTGGAAAAGAGAGGCTAAAGTATCCTGAGGATAAGGTAAGGTTAGGGTTGTAGGCAGGATCTAATTGCAAAGCCGTTCCCCATTGTTCTTGAATAAAAGCTTTCTCGTTGATGAATATTTGTGATTTTGTCACTGCAATGTCGTTATTACGGGATGCCGATTCGTGGTGATACAATTCGGCAAATGGAGTCCAGATATTTCTATAGCCAGCTTTTTTCAATTTAAGGCAAAAATCAACATCGTTGTAGGCAACAGTTAGGTTTACTTCATCCAACCCACCCACTTCGAAATATTTTTTTTTCGATACAAGCAAGCAATTTCCGCTAACTGCTGACATTTCCTGCATAAGAGTAGCACGTCCAAAATAGCCTAAAGAATCTGACCTACAATATTGATGAGCTAGGATTGCAGTTCCATCAGATCCAAGAATAACTCCGGCATGTTGAATTTTTCCGTTTGGATAATATAATTTCGCTCCTACAGCTCCAATGTCAGTTTGAACGGCAACTGCTACCATTTCACCTAACCAGCTAGCGTTAATAATTTCGGTATCGTTATTTAATAAACACACAAATTCACCTTTAGCAACCGATATAGCAATGTTATTCAATGCGGAATAGTTGAAAGTCCGGTCATCACTTATAAAGCTAATCCTTTTGTCAGGTTTTAGTTGGTCCATAAACTGTAAAAATTCCTTTTCATTAGATTCATTAGATTCATTATCTATAACAAGTATATCATAGGCGGAATATGTTGTCTTATTCAGAATACTTTGAATGCATGTTTTTAACAGGTTTGTATTATTTTTTGTTGGTATTATGATAGTTACATGGGGAATTGGATCTGGCAATTTGTAATGAACCCTATACATTCCAGGATGGATTATATCTACATTTGCCTGCGTTTGTGTCCTGTTGAAAGAATCATTTAATGCTTTTATTGCCGAAATGATTGCATACCCTTTAAAATCCATAGAAACAGAAGTGCTATTGTCATTTAAACGCCAATGGTATAAAACTTTAGGGATATGGTAAATTTTGTTTGAATTAATGATTTCGATAAAGCGTAGCGCCAGGTCATAATCTTGTGAGCCTTCAAACCCAATCCTAAAACCACCAATTTTTCTCATCAAGGCCGTATCGTAAATCCCAAGATGAGAGACCATATTCTGAGAATAAAATAACTCGGGATTCCAGTCGGACTTAAAATGTGGGTTTTGCCTAATCCCATTTATATCAATTTTATCTTCATCGGAATAAATAAGCTTGACGTGTGGTATATTCACAATAGTTTTTGCAACCCAAAATAAAGCGTGTATTGATAGAAGATCATCATGATCGAGAAGAGCAACAAACTCCCCGGTAACCAATTCAAGTGCACTATTAGATGCCGCTGAAATATGTCCATTTTCTATCCGATATACAACCTTTATTCTTGAATCATTTTGAACGTAATTATCGAGAATTTGCTTTATTTCATTATTTGATGAACAGTCGTCAGCAATACACAACTCCCAATAAGGATAAATTTGGTTTACAACTGAATTTAATGCTTCAATCAACCATACGGGATTTGGATTGTAAACAGGCATAAGAACCGAAATCAATGGTTTTATTTTAAAACATGATATTTCATGATTCATCTCTTCAATATCTGCTGTAGATAGTGTGTCATATTTATTAATCCACACATTGTAATTATTACCTTTTTCTGTACAAAGTCTATTTTCTGATTCACCAAAATTTATAAAATGAAGAAGTGGGTTCATATTAGCCTGATATACATCACTATATTTATTCAAATAAAAGTTGGTATTAAAATATACACTTGGATTTCGGCCTTCTTTCCATCCATCGGTCAGATAATGTTCTACCGGGTCAATTCCAGTCATCTTCATTTCAGGATCCTCCTGCATATAGTAAACTACATCGAAATATTCACTATCCTTCAGCAATTCAACATCTTGTAAATTTATGTATCTGTCAGTATTTATATCATTATTGTTAACAAATTCATCCTTTTCTGAATTGTTTTTATAATAGCTGTCGCAATTTTTTACTTCATTTGGGATAGCTCTGCGTCCTTCAGATTTTCCAAATAAAATAAAATGGGCCAAAGGATTCTTTCCTATTTCTTTTACGTCAGGATATTTTTCAAGGTAAAAAGCAGAGTTGAAATTTTCCGAAGGGTTTCGCCCTTCAAAACCACCATGAATCAAATAATGCAATACCGGGTCATCGTTTAATTTTAGAATATCAGGGTTGTTAGCTAAATAAAAAGATTCATCAAACAAGCCACTTTCATTTATCAGTAGTATATAATTGTTTAGAATT
>CAJBPB010000340.1 GCA_903957365.1 uncultured Bacteroidota bacterium | reverse complement strand
TTTCGCAAAGCCAGACGCGCCCGTGCAACCCACCGACGAAGTTGCGCTGATTGAATTGGTTGGTGGCTAATGTTCAGAGTTTTGCTTAAAGAAATCAATTCTTTTGTTTGTAAATGGAAATTATTTTAAAAACTATTGGAAAGCGGAGCATCCAACGAATAATGGTTCAACTGGTGAATATAGCGAAAAAAAAAATCAACCTATTGGATAAGTGCTGGTTTTAAAATGCCTATTCAATTAAAGCACAATCCAAATCCCGGCAAAAGCGATAAGAAAAACTATCTTTGATGCAACCTTTTCAATTCATTTAGATGGCATTATAAAAACAAACCTCTCACCATGAAAAACTCATTTTTTCAAAGAAACCACACCCTGATCTGGTTGGTTATTTTTGGTATCGCCATGGGATTTCTTGAGGCGATTGTAGTCGTTTACATGAGACAATTGCATTATCCGCAGGGCTTTGAATTTCCATTGAAGTTTCTTTCACCCGAACTTTTACTGATCGAATGGGTAAGGGAACTTTCAACCATTATCATGCTTCTGGCGATAGGTATTCTTACCGGAAAAACGAATCTGCAGCGGTTTTTGTATTTCCTTTTCAGCTTCGCAATCTGGGATATCATTTATTATGTTGCTTTGAAACTTTTCCTCAACTGGCCGGCATCCTTTTTCACCTGGGACATTTTGTTCCTTATCCCAATACCCTGGATCGGTCCGGTCATAGCGCCGGTCATCTGCTCAATTACCATGATCTATTTCTCACTCGGCATACTCAAGCGTGAAGAAATAGGATTTGTTGCCCGTCTATCTACTTTCGACTGGATCTCGGTAATCGCAGGTGCAACGATAATCTTCATTTCTTTTACCATCGATTATTTCTCAATCCTTACACAAAATGGTTTTCTGGGATCATTTCTATCGTTATCTGATAATCAGCATTTCTGGGATATCATTTCGCAATACGAACCGGTAAGGTTCAACTGGATCATATTTTCAGCCGGTGAACTGCTTCTATTGACCAGGATTTCTTTCGTGATTTATCAGATGAAAAGAAAAGACTAAGAATTTATATTAGTCCTTCATAAACTGCCATGAATCTGGAAACCAGACAAAAAAAACTCCGGTGATTCTTAAGTTGAAACCACCGGAGTTCATGTCTAAATGAAATCTTATTATTTCTGAATAATCAGTTTCTGACTCAGTTTATTCACTCCATTATCCATTAAAATGAAATAAAGGCCATTTTTCAGTTCCGAAACATCCAATTTCTCATTACTTTTTCCTGAGACAATGGTTTCAAAAACTTTTTCACCGGTCAGATTCAGAATGGTAATATGACATTCACTTTTGTCCGGTTTACCCAGTGATACTGTAATCAAACCATTGCTAGGATTCGGTGCGACAGTGAAACCATTTCCGGTCAGGATATCATCCAAACCTGTGCAATCATCCACCTGAACCGGAAATTCCTGCGATAATCCGCCACCGCCGCATTCATTGATTCCTTGAACAGTCAATGTCACCATCCCTGTCCATTCAGGAGCCCAAAGAATTGAAATCTGATCACTGTCACCAGTAATCACACCAGCCTCTGCCGGGCTAAGTATCCATTCGTAAATATCTGAATTGTCAATCAATGTGGTTGTATATGTATTATCATGTCCCATACAAACGATACTTTCTCCAGAAATTTCACCAGCTGATGCAGGTAATAATGTAAAGCCCAACAACAAATCATCCGTAACCATTTGCTCAACTGGTCCAAACACTGTCAGACTGATTGTTACCGATCCTGCATTGACATCATTTTCAGCAGGTGTATAAATTGCATCTATTCGGGTTTCATCGTCAAAACTACCCTCACCGTTTGATTCCCACAAAACTGCATTGTAATTTTCTGCCACAGCATTGGTCTGGAAAGCAACTCCCTCACAAATAATCGAATCATTGCCGGCATTTGCAGTCACCATCGCAACAGAAACAGGAAGATCGATATAATCAATCCATGCACAATCACTGCCATCAGATGTATTGTTATTTTTAACGTAAACCCAACGGAAAGTGTGTGTTCCCTGACTTACAGGTACAGCAGCACGATTCCATGTTGTTTCACCAGATGCTTCATACCAAAGCACTTCATCAATGAAAAAGCGCAGAAAATCAAAATTATTTTGTGATGAAACCTTTCTATAGAAAGCGATCGAATCGTCAGATGTGACAACCATCGTCAAACTCATTTCGGAAGATTGTCCGTTACTGATGCCACCTGATTTTGCACAATAAAAACCTTCAAACGTATCGATGTCGGTGATTGTCCAAGGTTGATTACCTGAGAATTGCCAGTCATACATGCTGAAATCGGCTGTTTCAAAATCTTCCAGGATCAGACCAATCCCTTCAAAAAACTGTGCATTCAAGGCGTATTCACCTGATACAACCTCATAATCGAGTTCCACAATGGTTCCGACAGGCGCATCTGAAGCAACAGTAATATTAAAATACGCAGTAACTGTTTGTCCGGAAGTGATTGTGCCAAATGGATATTCAGCAACATTGATGGTAATTTCGGTATTTGCAGAAACCAAGGTAGCAAGAGCGTCATTGGCATCCATCTGTCCATTGTTTGATGTCTCAATCAAAATATCAACTGTCTCACCAGGATCGAGCTGACCGTTGTTGTTTCCCGCGTAATCAAGGATTGTGAAACTACCAAGCACAAAATCGATACCTTCGGCAGTAGCAACAAAACCACTTTCCCATGATTCGGCAGGTGTTGAGGCAGTAATTAAAAACTCAATAACTTCACCACCCGGAATATCGGCGGCAACCTCAAAGGCGAAGGCATTGGTCATTTCGATGATCTGATTCAATTCAAAATTTCCATAATATTCAGTATTGTCGCTGAAATTAATGTTTGGTGAAGTTGTCGAGATGGTAACAGTAACATTTTCAACAGGTGCATCGCTGAAATTGGCGATAGCCAGGGTAAGCTGAATTTGTTCAGCAGGACTGATAACGCCATTGTTATTGCCTGTTGCATCGTTGAAAATATGTGTGTGATAACTTGGTCCTGGCATTGCGGTGGCATTTACAGCTGCCAAAGCATCGATACGGCCAGAGCCTGAATTATTATTTTTTCCGGCAACCAGAACGACTGTTGTTTCCTCAATAGTCTGGTTAATTTGTGCAGGAGAAAGTAAATTGTTCTTTTGAAGCATCAGGGCAATCATTCCGGCATTGGCTGGAGTTGCCATAGAGGTTCCGCTCCATCCTGAAGCATAACCGGTGTTACTTGCATAATCGAGTGATTTAATATTTACACCTGGCGCACAGATGTCAGGACGAATCAATCCCATTTCAGGTTGAAACGGATAATCGTTATAAGGCGAAACGGCCGACCAATCGCATGGTCCACGGCTTGAAAAATCAGCCAGATTATCATTCACATCAGTTGCTCCGACACAAATAATTCCAGAAATACCACCGGTCAGTGTCTGATCAGGATGCAACCATGCCGGAGGAAGATCACCAGGTGTGCGCACATTGTCAGGAATTGGATAGGAACCTTGCTGGTCACCTTCATTTCCAGCTGCCACAGATGCGAGGATACCAGCAGCCAATGAATTATCGAAAGCTGCACGCCATGTTTCCCGGTCAACTCCCCATGAATGCTGCCATCCAAGTGAAAGGCTCATTACATCAGCGCCATGCTCAACACTAAATTCAATGGCATTCCATACACCACTCTCAGTTCCGCCACCGCCGGCATCCAGAACCTTACAGCACATGATCGTCGCTTCCGGAGCCACTCCTGTTTGAGAGCCAGCGGTTCCATCACCGGCAACAGTACCAGAACAATGTGTTCCATGCCCGTGGTCATCCATAGGATTGTTGTCATTGTTTACAAAATCATATCCGTGAAAAGGATAATCAGGATCTGTCCAGACATGATCAGCCAAATCGACATGTTCATAATTAACACCTGTATCAATAACTGATACAACGATTCCATCTCCGTTAAAACCAAGTGCCCAGACATCGTCCGCATTGATTTTAATAACGTTCCATGTAATTTCACGGCTGCCTGAATTTCCTTCTTCATAATAAACATCTTTACCCTCTTCAGGATCGATCAAAACACGGTATTCATCATGATCAATACTAGCGATATCATTTCTTTTTGCCAGTTCAATGATGGCTTCAGGACTGGCATAACAGTTAATTATGTTTGCGATCCAAAGTGTAGTAACCTGATTAACAGAACCACTTTGCTGCAAATCATTCAAATCAGCTATCACACCTTCTTGCGAAAGCCGGCTAAAATCTTTCAGAACTTCAATCACATGGGCACGTCTTTCAATTTTGCTCATCGATTTAACCTGATTCATGAGTCTTTGCGAATCGAACTGCTCTTTCAGTTTAATATTTACTCTGATCATTTCAGTCTGGCCAGAAACATCCATTTTTTGTTTGAGCTGATCAGTTATAATATCTCGTTCCAAATTTACAGCGAGAACTTCATAACCTGCTGTCAAACAAAAGGCTAACAACAATAGTGTAATGAATTTTTTCATATTTAAATTATTATTTGTGAATTAAGCATTATATATTCTATCTAAAATGCAGGTAATACAAGTACATTACTAACCAAATTTATCTGATAAAAACATTCTACAAATATAGGATGTAAATAAATAAGACATTGACAGAATTGATAATTAATAGTATTAAAAGGAAGATTTTAGTTTGGTATTTCAATAAAATCTGTTGTAACAATCTATTAAGAATTTTTATCACATTCCACAAAAGTCTTTCTCAGGAATTGAATATTTCTATTTCACGAGAAATGTCTAATTTTGTGGCAGATAATTGCGCTGTTTAATGAATTTCAATCAATGAGATTCTATTTAAAAACGCAGAAAAGCTTGTGATTTTTCAAATTAACAAACCCTTTTAATATGCCTGCAACAATTAAAGCCTCCAAAATGAAAACGGGATGCAACATAATGCTGTTTCTGTTACTGACCTTATTCTTTTCATTACCTGCCGGTGCGCAAAGCAGGGGCATAAAGTGGTCGATAGACGGCAATTCTTATTTCCGTGTTGAAAAGAACGAAATCGTTCAGTACACCCTGCCGGAAAACTTAGCGAAAACGATTGTCACTAAAGAACAACTCACACCAAAAGGAAGCGCAAATCCACTCCGATTAAGCTATTACACCTTTTCAAGTGACCAGCAGAAGGTTCTGCTTTTTACAAACACGAAAAAAGTTTGGAGAATTAATACAAAGGGAGATTATTGGGTACTGGATTTAAAAACAGGTTCACTTACGCAACTTGGGAAAAGTCTGCCTGCATCCTCAATGATGTTTGCCAAATTTTCACCCGATGGAAACGCGGTTGCTTATGTCAGTAACAATAATATTTATGTCGAGGATATGGCGACATCCGCAATCAAAGCGCTCACCACCAGTGGAAGTGTAACCTTGATTAACGGCACCTTCGATTGGGTATATGAAGAAGAGTTTTATTGTCGTGATGGATTCCGCTGGAGTCCTGACAGCAAATCAATTGCTTTCTGGCAAATTGATGCGGGTAGTATCAAGAAATTCTATATGGTTAACAATACCGATTCGATTTACTCACAATTAATACCTATCGAATATCCAAAAGTGGGTGAAAAACCTTCATCCTGCAAAGTGGGTGTTGTATCTGTTGCCGATGCCAAAACAACCTGGATCAATATTCCCGGTGAACCTGATCAGCATTATATCGTTCGTTTGGAGTTCATTCCATCAACGAACAATCTGTTGATTCAGCAACTCAACCGCAAACAAAACCATAGTAAACTTTTTATTTCTGAAAGTACAACCGGTAATTCAAGATTATTGCAGGAAGAATCTGACGAAGCCTGGGTGGAAATTTACCAGGCCGGGAATCCATATACAATTGATTTTACGAATAATTTTATCTGGTTAAGTGAGAGCAACAGCATACTTTGGGCATCTGAAAAAGATGGCTGGAGACATTTGTATCAGATTTCTCTGGATGGAAAACCGGAGAAACTCATCACCAAAGGAGATTATGATTTCATCGATCTGAAATACACCGACCTAAAAGGGGGATATGTTTATTTTCTTGCTTCACCCGATAATGCTACACAACAGTATCTTTACCGCACCAGACTGAATGGGAAAGGCAGCCTTGAGTTAATCAGCCCCGCTGAATTAAAAGGAACACACGATTATTCTTTTTCAGGAAACGGCAAATATGCCTCTCATACTTTTTCAAACAATTACACCATGCCGGCACGTGAGTTTATAACTGTTGCTAATCATAAACCTCTGGTTGAAAAGGATGGCATTCTGGCCAGGCTGGACACTTTGAAAGTACCCCAGACTGCCGAATTTTTCAAAATCACAACCCAGGATCAGGTTGAAATGGACGGTTGGATGGTTAAACCAAAGAACTTCGATCCTTCAAAGAAATATCCGGTGGTCTTTTATGTTTACAGTGAACCAGCCTCTGCAAATGTAACTGATGCTTATGGCGCGGGACAAAACAGACTTTATAACGGCGATATGGCCGAAGATGGTTACATCTATATTACCATTGATAACCGTGGTACACCTGTGCCAAAAGGTCGTGCATGGCGAAAATCAATCTATCGCAAAATTGGCCAGCTCAACATCAATGACCAGGCAATGGCTGCCAAAGAAATTTTAAAATGGGATTTTGTTGACCCTGAAAGGATTGCCGTCTGGGGATGGAGCGGTGGTGGCACAGCGACACTGAATCTGATGTTTCAATATCCTGAAATATATAAAACTGGCATCGCCATTGCGGCGGTTGGGAACCAGTTAACCTATGACAATATTTATCAGGAACGGTTTATGGGCCTGCCACAGGAAAACCTGGAAGACTTTGTCAATGGATCGCCCATCACTTATGCTAAAAACCTGACAGGAAATCTTTTGTATATTCATGGAACCGGCGATGACAATGTACATTACCAGAATGCAGAAATGCTTGTCAATGAATTAATCAAATACAATAAACAATTTCAGTTTATGCCTTACCCAAACCGCACCCACAGTATTTCGGAAGGAGAGGGAACATCTGAACATTTATCAACCTTGTTCACAAATTATTTAAGAATGTATTGTCCTCCAGGAGGAAAATAGATTTTCAGGAATACACTTGCGGATTTGGTTTCAATGTCGGACCGCAACTTTATAATTTCAATTTCTTTCACAAAGTAACTGAATGTCAAAACATATGATATTCACCCAATGAAATATTTATTCTATGAATTACGCGCCTATCCTGTCAAATTTTAATATTACCGAACTCAATGAGATGCAGAAAGCAAGCATGGAAGCGATTCCAGGCCTGAATGATGTAATCCTGATATCACCCACAGGCTCGGGAAAAACCCTCGCTTTTTTATTACCCGTGCTGCAATCAATCAAACCCGGTCTGAATGAGATTCAGATTCTTATTCTCGTTCCAACGCGTGAACTGGCTATTCAGATTGAGAAAGTTTTCAAACAGATGGGAACTGATAACAAAGTAAATTGCTGTTATGGCGGACATTCAGTGCGTATCGAAGAAAATAATCTGCAACAGCCTCCAACTGTTCTGGTCGGTACGCCCGGACGTATTGTGCATCATTTGCGGCATGAAACGATCAAACTGAACACAACGCATACACTTATTCTTGATGAATTTGATAAATCACTTGAATTTGGATTCAAAGAGGAGATGGAATACATTGTAAAACAATGCGATAACCTGAATAAGCGTATTTTAACATCGGCAACGGCACTTAAAGATATCCCGGAATTTGTTCGTATAAATAATCCATTGACAATTCAATACACAAACGAACACCAGCAGTTAAAATCTTCACTGATTTTGAAATCAGTCAGGGTAAAAGGTGACGATAAAGTTGAGGCTTTGATGTTTTTGCTGGGGAAAATAGGAAATAAACCAACGATTGTATTTTGTAATCACCGCGAGACAGTCAACCGGATTTCAGATCAGCTAAAAGCTTTTAAAATTGATCATGGCTTTTATCACGGTGGCCTGGAACAAATCGACAGAGAAAAAGCATTGATAAAACTAAGGAATGGAAGTATCAGTTTTCTGATCACAACTGATCTTGCATCACGCGGACTTGATATACCTGAAATTGAATTCATTATCCATTACCATCTTCCTCCGACCGAAGAGATTATGATTCATCGCAATGGCAGAACGGCCCGCATGAATGCCAGTGGGACAGCCTATTTCCTTTTGGATCATGAGGATTATCTTCCAAGATTTCTGGATGAAAAACCCAAAGAAGAAATATTACCGGACAAATTTGTTTTACCTAAGCCCAACGCCTGGAAAACATTGTACATTGCAGCTGGAAAAAAAGATAAGATCAGTAAAATGGATATTGTCGGGATGCTGATTCAAAAGGGTCAATTGCTTAAGGATGAACTTGGTAAAATTGAAATTCTGGATCATTCGGCTTATGTAGCTATTCAATCTGATAAGATTTTAAAGACTTTACAACTCGTCAGAGTTGAAAAGATTAAAAACAAAAAAATCAGAATGGAGATTGCAACGTAAATAGTGTTTGTCCATAAAGTCGGAAGTTTGATTCAGAATGTTCGAGTTAGAGGTTTCGATGAGCTGAAAATCAGGAGTGTACTGTGACATGACTGATTTGAAGAACGAGAATAACGAAGAAATCGGACATTATGAACAAACTCAAAACAGTCTGATATCAATTTTTAACTCAGGATAAAACAATTTTTAAATTAGGTTGTTTATGTTCAAAACTTAACTAAATGAAAAAAATTCTACTATCTCTTACAATTCTGTTTTTTGTATTTGAAATAAGCCAGGCTCAGATAAATCTTATCGGAATGAATAATAATTTCGGTTCCGGAACCATAGATGTTGTAAAATGGCAGGCATTGGATGCTTCAACAATCGAGACTTATCCAACTGATTTAGAGGCGTATTATATGGGATCATCGGTGTTTGATGCCTACAACAGTAATTATTATCTGACCGGAATTGCCGCAAATTCAGGTGGTTTATTTTCGTTTAATTCAAAAACGAATACCCAGACGATGCTTGATTATACCGCTTTTTCAAATATTACTGAAATCGATATGAGTACAGGAAAAATTTACAACCTTTCTGCCGATTCAGTCGGTTATTTCAGTGTGAATGAGTATGATATTACATCCGGTACAGATAGCATTCTGGGGGTTGTAAGTGAACCAGGTATTCAGGGAATTATCGTCGAAGCAACCTGTTTCGACTCAAACAATGGAATACTGTATTACATTGGTTATGATACCGTTCCATCAACCTGTCTTTACAGCATTCCTGTCAGAAATACTGATTTTTCCTTTTCAAAAACAACCCTTCAGACTGCTGGTGCATACAGCAATTTTTTAGGAGTAAATTACGACAATGTAAATAACCGGATTTTTGCGCTGAATTCTGTTTTTGATTCTACCGGTTCAATCACAGACTTCAATGTGGTCGAAATAAATACAACAAGCGGGGAAGTGAGTGTAAGAGGTCAGTTGAATGATTATCCATATTTCGTAGCAGGTTCTTCTTCCTTTGATCAAAATACAGGAAGTTTATTGTGGGTAGGAATTGATACCAATTTCGTACAGACAATGATCGTTTTTAATACCAATGACAACACATACCAAACCGGATTTGTACCTGGCTCAGTCTCTGAAATTGTTTGTGATAACAATACTTTTGCCCAAAACGCCTATCCGGTGACAGCGATCAATGAGAAGACTTCAGAATCATTCGGAATTTTTCCTAATCCTGCCACAAAGAAAATTAACATTGAGATCAGTAATATTTCAGATGATTTAGTACTCAATATCTATAATCTGAATGGAATTGTCTGTTTAACAGAACGAATCAGTCGCTTGAATACAGAGCTAAATATTGAGTCATTGAAACAAGGTATCTATATTTTGACTTTGCAGGATTCAAAAAGTTTACAAAAAGCCAAACTCATCGTACAATAAATATTACAGAATAATTGATCAGAACCGATAGATAATCTGTTGTTTTACTTTGCTTGTCACTTATTCATTAAAATCTGATATTGAAATATTTAGATGTATTTTCAAATCGATTATACAATCCGCCCTGACCATTAAACTTTAAAATTCCGTCAATTTGACTATTTTTGCCGGAAAATTAACTAAATACTATGAAAAAATTCACTCTGTTTGTTTATATCTTATTGACATTGACTGCTTGTAATCAAGGACCTAAAAATCATCAGCATGGTGGCGACGGAAGCGGAAAACAAAAAGTTGCAGATACTACTGTTCATTATTCCCAAGAAAAACATCTGGCCAATGTAAGACAACTCACTTTTGGCGGTGATAACGCAGAAGCCTATTTTAGTTTTGACAGTGAAATGATCGTTTTTCAAAGCAATAATCCAGTTTGGGGACTTGATTGTGACCAAATTTTTTACACCCGACTTGATTCATCCAAAATGGACAAGGAAATGCCTCAACGGATCAGTACCGGATTGGGTCGCACAACCTGCTCCTATTTTATGCCAGGAGATTCAACCATCGTTTTCGCATCTACCCATATGGGCAATGGAAGTTGTCCGTTGACACCTGCAAAACGTGAAGATGGCAAATATGTTTGGCCAATCTACAGTGATTATGAAATTTTTGTAGCCGATTTAAAAGGAAATATCATCGATACACTGACCAATTTTGAAGGCTATGATGCCGAGGCTACTGTTTCTCCAAAAGGTGACAAAATTGTATTTACATCACTTCGTACCGGCGATCTTGAACTTTTCACGATGAATATCGATGGAAGCGATCTCAAACAGGTCACTACCGGTCTTGGTTATGATGGTGGGGCATTTTTCTCAGCCGATGGTACAAAACTTGTTTTCAGAGCATCACGTCCTCAATCACCTGAAGAACAGGCTGATTATAAAAAATTATTGAAAGAAGGTCTTGTTCTTCCAACGAATATGGAAATTTACACATGCAATGTTGACGGTTCTGATTTAAAACAGGTTACAAAACTGGGCAAAGCAAACTGGGCGCCTTTCTTTACTCCTTCAGGAGACAAGATCATTTTCAGTTCGAACCACCACTCTGAAAAAGGATGGCAGTTCAATTTATTCTCAGTCAATCTAGATGGCAGTGGTCTGGAACAAATTACACATGACAAGGTTTTTGACGCTTTCCCCATGTTCTCTTTCGATGGAAAAAAACTCATTTTCTCAAGTAACAGAAACAATGGAGGTTCACACAATACAAACCTTTTCATTGCTGATTGGGTTCAATAACCATAATCTTCTTTTATGAATACGGCAATTGGCCAGGTGAAGGAAAAATTAAAACTCCTCGGAATTGATTTCGGGGAGTTTTATCATGAGCCTATCCCAACAATAGATGATGCTTTGCCTGTCTGGAAGGATATAAATGCCACCCACTGTAAAAACCTGTTTTTCAGGAATCATAAGGGAAACAAACATTATCTTGTGATTTTCCATTATCTTCAATCACTGGGAATTCACGATCTGGAACAGCGTTTGAAACAAGGAAAACTAACTTTTGCATCAGAGAAAAGAATGGCCCAATACCTGGGTGTAAAACCCGGAAGTGTTTCTCCATTTGGTTTGATAAACGATATTGACCACCATGTGCATGTTTTTATTGATAAGAATCTGTTGCAGGCCGACCAGATCAGTTTTCATCCCAATGATAATTCAGCAACATTTGTGCTGACAATGGAGGGATTTATACAATATTTAAATCAAACCCAGAATTCGTACGAGTTTATTGAATTGTACTGATCTGTGAAATTTTCATACTTTTGTAACATATATTATTGAAAATCAAAGAATTGTTTAGCAGATATGAATGAATATTTAATTCATGGTTATGTTCAAACATTTCATTTTCAATCAAATGAATCTAAATGAAGACAATCGAAAAAATTCAGATTAACTCCGAGATCGGGGAACTTGAAAGCGTAATAATTCACACACCTGGTGCCGAGGTCGAAAATATGACTCCTGAAAATGCATCAAGAGCATTGTATAGTGATATTCTCAACCTGAGTGTCGCACTGCCCGAATACAATGAGTTCAAACAAATTTTACACAAAGTAGCCAAGGTTTATGACGTAAAAGACTTATTACAGGATATTCTTGTAAATGAAAAAGTGAGGGCCAATCTTTTAAATAAAGTCTGTAAACTGGAAGATCTGGATGATATTTGTAAAATAATCTCAGGACTTGATAATGTTCAGTTGGCTTCACAACTTATCGAAGGTGTTGAAATGCAAAAAGATACATTAACCAAATATCTTGACAACGAACGGTTTTCAGTACATCCTTTGCCGAATTTCTTTTTCACACGTGATGCTTCCTTTTCATTGAATGATAAAGTTATCATCAGTAAAATGGCTAACAGAGTGCGTGAACGTGAAGCCCTGATAATGGAAGCGATTTTTGATTACCATCCTTCCTTTTCCACGCAAACAGTGAATCCTGTAAAACTATTTGATAAATCGGGCAAAGCATCTATTGAAGGTGGTGATGTACTGATTGCTCGTGAAGATGTAATCCTGTGCGGTGTTAGTGGAAGAACAACCAGTCAGGGAATTGACGCATTGCTTGAATATCTCAAAACCAAACCCGGGAAAAAGCATTTGATACTACAGGAACTTCCTTATCAGCCTGAATCGTTTATTCATCTTGACATGGTTTTTACTTTTCTGGACGTTGACAAATGCATGATATTTGAGCCATTGATTCTGCATTCGAGCAGGCATCTTACCATCCATATTACTATGGAAGAAAATACCGTACTGGAAATCAAGGAAGAAAAAAATATTCTTGAAGCACTTAAATCACTGGGCATCGATCTGGAACCAGTTGGTTGTGGCGGACACAGTGATAATTTCATTCAGGAACGTGAACAATGGCAGAGTGGTGCTAATTTTTTCGCCATCGCGCCAGGAAAAGTCATTGGTTATGGTCGTAACACAAATACCATGCACGAGTTGCATAAACACGGATTTGAAATTATTAAAGCCCGTGATATTTTAAAGGAAAAAGTTGATCTGGCAGCCTATCAGAAGTATGTTATAACCATCGAAGGCGATGAATTATCACGCGGTGGTGGAGGTGCTCGTTGCATGACAATGCCGATCAGAAGAAAATCAGTGAACTGGTAACAAATAGACTATCGTTTGTTAAGTTGAATGACATAGTTAATAAATATCAGAATATCAATTATTTATTAATCTGTTTTAATACTTAGACTATGATTTTTATTATATAATTGACTTTGTATTCAATGGATAAAACCAATATAATGGAATTATAAATGGTTTCTGATTTTAACTATTGTTAGATATAATGTGATCAATTTGCAATTATCTTTGCCTGACATAATATTTCATTCAACTTATAGCATATTCAATGGTAAAAAGGATCTTACAATTTAAAAATAAACATCCGTTTTTGTTTATCATGTCCATTGGAATTTTGCTTCGGATGGTTGCTACAATATTTTCCAAAGGCTTTGGCATGCACGACGATCATTTTTTAGTGATTGAACAGGCACAGTCGTGGGCTGATGGCACCGATTACCTTAAATGGCTGCCATGGACACCGGGAAACACCGGACCACAGGGCCACAGTTTCTTTTATGTTGGATTTAATTATGTGATATTAAAGACTTTAACTGTTTTCGGGTTAGATAATCCACAGTGGAAAATGTATATCATACGTTTTCTTCACGCTTTATTATCCTTGTTGGTAATATCATTTGGTTATCGTATTGCCAGCTTAATTGCGGAACGTAAAACCGCATACAAAGTGGCATTACTGCTTTCTGTTTTCTGGTTTATGCCCTTTTTAAGCGTTCACAATCTAGTTGAAATGGTTTGTATTCCATTTTTAATGTATGGAACCTTAATCGTATTAAGGCAGGAACTTATTCGTAAGCAAAACGATCCGGGTTACCACCAGACCTCCTTTCTGGTTGCCGGTTTTTTTCTTGGGCTCGCTTTTTCTGTGCGGTATCAAACGATATTTTATACCGGCGGATTGGGACTGGCAATTCTGATTGCAGGCAACTGGCGTGGAATGGTTTCGACTGCACTCGGATTTCTGGCTTCCGTGGTTTTACTTCAAGGTGCAATAGATTTATTGGTTTGGCGTATGCCTTTTGCAGAACTCATTGAATATGTGAATTATAACATGAATCATGCTTATGATTACCACACAAATCCATGGTATAATTATCTGCTGGTTATTTTCGGATTACTGATTCCGCCCGCAAGTTTAATGATCTTCTGGGGATTTATAAAAGAATGGAAAAGCAACTTTCTGCTCTTTTTTCCGATTGCAATATTTATCATTTTCCATTCATTTTTTCCAAACAAACAGGAACGGTTCATTTTACCAATCATTCCAATGCTTATAGTACTTGGATTTGTGGGTTGGGAAAAATACAGGGCATCTTCAGGATTCTGGCAAAAACACCCTAAAATTCACTCTGGTCTGTGGGCATTTTTCTGGATAATCAACCTGACACTTTTGTTCGCATTGACACCCATGTATTCGAAGAAATCGAGAGTAGAATCAATGACCTATCTCCGGCAATTCAAGGATATAAAATATTTCGTTGTTGAAGATGTCAGCAACAGTATTGTCAGGTTCCCACCCGTTTATTATACAGGTCAATGGCCTCGTTATGATGCCATTACCAGCGAAATAGGTTATTCCGCACTGGCATCAGGAAAAGACTGGTCCAAAACTGAAAATCAACCCAGATTTGTACTGTTTATTCAGGAAGAAAATTTACAGACAAGATTAGATTCTGTGATGAAATATTTGCCGGAACTTGTTTATGAAACCAAAGTGAATCCGAGTATGATGGATCGTATCATTCATCGGATAAACCCGGTCAACGCAAACGAAAAAATAATCATCTACCGTAACAAAGCCCTGATACCATAATATATAGTTGATTTATGACTTCAGATGAAGCGAAAAGCCGCATACACAAACTTAGTGAAGAAATAAACCGGCATAATCATAATTATTATGTGTTAGACCGACCTGAAATCACAGATTATCAGTTTGATATGTTGCTTCAGGAATTGATTGTTCTGGAAAACAAATTTCCTGAATTTCTCGAAGAAAACTCCCCAAGTCAACGTGTTGGCGGAACCATTACCAAATCATTCGAAAATGTCGCCCACAAATTTCCAATGTTATCATTGTCAAACACATACAATGAAGAGGAAATTCAGGAATTTGATGAAAGGGTGCGAAAACTGCTTGGAGAAAAAGTGGAATATATTTGTGAACTGAAATTTGATGGTGTCGCCATAAGCCTCACTTATGAACACGGACAGCTTAAAAGAGCGGTAACCAGGGGCGATGGTAATAAAGGAGACGATGTTACAGCCAATGTTCGCACCATCAAAAGTATTCCACTCAAATTAACTGGAGATTTTCCTGATTTTTTTGAGATCAGAGGAGAAATTTACTATCCGCATGCCAACTTCAAAAAACTTAACGAGGACAGGCTTGACGAAGGTTTACAATTATTTGCCAATCCCAGAAATGCAGCATCGGGTACACTTAAAATGCAGGATTCTGCAGAAGTTGCCAAACGAAAACTTGATTGTTTTCTTTATTATATGTCATCTGACATAGATATAGCTGATAATCATTATGATAGTTTACTGAAAGCAAAGAATTGGGGGTTCAGAATCTCATCGAATATGGCAAAATGCAACCAGATTCAGGAGATATTTGAGTTCATTAACGATTGGAATATTGGTCGCCGGTCGTTACCATTTGATATTGACGGAATCGTTATTAAGGTAAATAATTTTAAACAACAGCGTGAACTCGGCTTCACGGCCAAATCACCACGCTGGGCCATCGCATACAAATTTAAAGCGGATGAAGCCAGAACAAAGCTGTTAAGTGTTGATTTTCAGGTTGGCAGGACAGGTGCTGTTACTCCGGTAGCCAACCTTGAACCTGTATTACTGGCCGGAACCATCGTGAAACGTGCTACCTTACACAATGCCGACGTTATTCAACAACTCGGATTGCATGAAAATGACACCGTGATTGTGGAGAAAGGCGGTGAAATCATTCCCAAAATAATATCTGTGGTTGATGAATTACGTACTGCTGGTTCGAAACAAGTTCAGTTTATTGAAAAATGTCCTGAATGTGCCACCACTTTGGTTCGGAATAACGGAGAAGCCGCCTGGATTTGTCCGAACACTTATTCTTGTCCACCCCAGTTAAAAGGAAAAATAGAACACTTCATTAGCCGCAAAGCGATGAATATTGAAAGTCTGGGCGAAGGGAAAGTAGAAATTTTATTCGATAACAAATTGGTTTATAATGTAGCTGATCTTTATGATTTAAAATATGTTGACTTGCTCGGATTGGAAAAAGTATTTGTAACCGAAGATCCTGAAAATCCATTGGTTATCAAAGAAAGAAAAGTAAGTTTCCAAAAGAAAACAGTTGAGAATATTCTGCAAAGTCTTGAGAATTCGAAAAATGTTCCATTCTCAAGGGTTCTTTTTGCACTTGGAATCAGATTTGTCGGTGAAACTGTTGCAAAAAAACTGGTAGAAGCCTTTCCCACACTCGAACAATTGATTGCAGCTAACAAAGAAAGTTTAATGGAAGTTGATGAAATAGGTGATCGGATTGCTGATTCAGTAATTGATTTCTTTTCAAATCATGACAATATATCGATTGTTGAGAGACTCAAAGATTTCGGAATTCAATTTGAACAGGAAACTTCAATAATTCGTATCAGTAACATTCTGGAAGGCAAATCACTTGTTGTGAGTGGCGTCTTTACTAATTTTTCACGTGACCAGTTAAAAGAAATTATTGAACAGCATGGTGGGAAAAACGTCTCATCCATCTCAGCCAAAACCGATTTTGTTGTGGCAGGAGAAAATATGGGACCAGCCAAACTTGAAAAAGCGGTTAAACTGAAAATCAAAATCCTTTCAGAGGAAGAATTTATCCAGCTTATTCAATTGGATTAATTCAGATAGGTAACGAAATAGATTTTTCGCCCAGTTGATTCAAATTAAAATACTTGCCATCGATCAATTTGATAAGTTCATCATGGGTGCCCTTCTCGATTATTTTACCATTTTCAAGCACGAAAATACAATCGACCGATCGGATGGTTGACAGACGATGAGCGATAATTATCGAGGTTCTGTTTTTCATCAGTTCATTCAAGGCACTCTGGACGAGACTTTCAGAAGCCGTATCAAGCGCACTTGTCGCTTCATCCAGAATTAATATTTTAGGATCGCGTAAAATGGCACGGGCAATCGCAATACGCTGACGTTGTCCGCCCGATAGTTGAACTCCACGTTCTCCAACCAACGTTGCGAAACCTTCTGAAAAAGAATCAATAAATTCGAGTGCATTCGCACGATGTGCTGCTTCCCTGATTTCCTCCATGCTTGCATCTGGCTTACCATAAGAAATATTTTCACCGATGGTTCCGCCAAAAAGCAATACTTCCTGAGGAACAATGGCCATCTGCTGTCGTAATTCATTCAAATTAAATTGTTTAGAATCTTTCCCATCAAACAGTATTGAACCACTATCCGGTTCATAAAAGCGATAGATCAGCGAAGAAATTGTGGTTTTACCTGCCCCTGAGGCGCCAACAAGTGCAATCTTTTGTCCGGATTGTATGTTAAAATTAAACGCGTCCAAAACCTGAAAATCTTTACGGGAAGGATATGAGAAGCTTACATTCTTAAACTCAATGTTTCCGGTAAGTTTGGTGAAATCCTTTTTATCTTCTTCTATTTCAATCACTTCCTTTGTTTCGTCGAGCAGATCGAGTAAACTATCAGTAGCGCCAAGTGCTTTCTGAAGCTGCGAATACAGATCAGCCATACCAGAAATAGAGGCACCAATGAACATCGTGTAAAGGATAAATTTAAACAAATCGCCTGCAGTGAGTCCGGCGCCCTTATTCACAAGATAAACACCAAACCAGATGACACCGATGATCGTTGAAAACAGGCTGAAAATAATGAGTGAAATAAACATAGCACGTTTTTTCGCACCGACCAAAGCAATATCAATCACATCATTGGTCGATGACCGGTAACGGTCCGATTCAAAATCCTCGTTTGTAAAAGCTTTCACATTTATTATTCCCTGAAGTGTCTCTTCAACAATCACATTGGTTCTGGCAACCTGATCCTGCGCTGAGTGTGAAAGTTTACGGATTGATTTTCCGAAAAACCGCGCACCAATTGCCACTATCGGAACAAAAGCCAACATAAATAAGGTGAGTTGTATTGAAATGAACGAAAGCAAAGTTATACCTCCGATGATTGTGATCATCTGCCTTACAAATTGTGCAATTGTGAATGTAAATGTTTCCTGCAGAACAGAAATATCAGCTGAAATACGACTATTCAACTCCCCTACCCTTCGTGACGAAAAGAAACTCAAAGGCAAACGGATCAGATGGTTATAAGTGGTCTGACGCAAAGAAGCAAGCATAAACTCAGTCACCACAGCAAACAAGTATATTCGTAAGTAGGAAAACACGGCATTTATCGCGAAAATCGCCAAAAGAATCAAGGCTATCTGATTTATTTTTTGCAAACTGGCTTCAGGATGTGCCGAATCGAGCAGATTACCAAGTAACATTGGAAAAGCCAGTGTAATAAGACTCGAAAAAGTTAATGCAAGCATACCGCCAATGAAGGCGTTTCGCTTTGGCAACATAAACCTCAACAAAGAGAATAAACGTTTAACTCCTTTTAAATCAATTTTCTTTTTGTTTTGGGGTTCAGTCATGCGAAAAAATTAGATGATAATTATTCAGAAACGTAATAATAAATATTTGTAAGCCATTTTTGCGGGTCCGGCTCGATGGATGGATCGATCACATATTCTTCCCACACAGGTTTATCGGTGTAAGAAAGTCTGAAATCATTAAAGTATTTATCCATGTCCTCATGTGCACCACCTAAATTTTCATACGGTCCAGGACAAACAGCTTTTGCCACTTTGCCTGCAGGACGCATAAAATACTCAACCCGTCCCTGTGATTTTGCTTCCTCATACACAGGAAAACCAATTCCCATTTTGATGTAAGCAGTGGTGTCCCAGTTGTAATACATAGTGAATGTTGGACCTGACGGTTCCAATTTTGACTTTCGCATATACGCATAAAGTTCAGTCATTGCTTTTTGAATAACATCATTCATTCCGGCAATTTTTGTAGAATCAAATATAACAACCGAAGGTTGTTCTTTTAATTCAACCCGTTCGATAACAACAGATTCGCGTGCAGCTTCAGACACAACTTTGAGTTTATTCAATCCTTTTTCCTGGGTCGGCTGCATGATACTTTTCAGAAATGCACCAAAATATTTTCCAAAAGGATAACTCAGATCAGCAAGTTTCAGCGTCCAGACAACCTCTGTACCAGATGCAGTTTCATTGAATGTCCATTCATCCAGAGCAGCCCCGTTGGTTCCCATATCAAGTTTACCCTGAATAAAAGAATAAGGTTCACTTTTCAAAATGGTCATACTTCCATCACCCATATCCTCACTTGTCCAGGTATGCGATGCACCTACACCTGACTCAGGACCGGAATAAACGGACTTCATATTTGTATCTCCCGTTTCGAAAGGTCCCCAATCACGCCACTTTTTGTAACTGTTTACCTGACGGAAAATTGTTTGTGCATTTGCGTCAATCAAAATGCTTTGACTCACTTCCGCTTCTGCTGGAAGAAATACTGGCAAAATCGTCAGGACGACCAAAACGATCAGCAGCAAAACACCAAAAAATTTAATTACGCGCATTTTTTTTGATTTTTAAGTTTGTTATCCGTGAATTATTTGTCAAAGATATTATATCCCAAATCAAAGTGAAGAAACATTGGGATTATTGGAAAAAACTTCCCTGAACTGATGCATTGCTATCTCCAGGGTTTTACGCTGACAGGCCACATTCATCCGCAAACAACCTTCACCTCCCGGACCAAAATCAGTTCCTGCATTTAAACCCAGACCCGCTTCAAAAATCATTCTTTTCTTCAGATCTGCATCACTTAATCCATATTTTGAAAAATCGAGCCATACCATATAGGTTGCCTCTGGCCTGAAAACCCTGACCAAAGGCAGCTGTTCTGTAATAAACCGATCAACATAATCCACATTATCATTAATATAATCAACCAGTTGCAACCTCCATTCGTTTCCCTTTTCATAGGCCGCATTGGATGCAACCATCCCAAAAATATTTCCCATTCCGATATGCAAATTCTCAACATAGTCTTTAAATATCTTTCTCAGATCAGGATTAGTAATGATTACGGAAGAAGTTGCCAGTCCGGCCAGATTAAAAGTTTTGCTTGGTGCATGGGTAGTAATTGTGATAGAAGCCACCTCAGGTGAAATGTTCGCGAAAACTTCATGCTTAAAACCAGGTAAAACCAAATCAGCATGTATTTCGTCTGACAGAACCATTACATTATTTTTCAGACAGATTTCAGCAATTTTTTCGAGTTCATCTATCTTCCATGCACGTCCGACAGGATTATGAGGATTACATAAAATAAGCATCACGGCATCCTTTGCCTGCTCGTTTAATAATTCATAATCAATAATATAACCGTTATCTGTTTTCAAAAGCTGGTTATAAACCAATTCCCGGTCGTGACTTTTTACCGCACCAAAAAAAGGAAAATAAACCGGGGGTTGAACAATGATTTTATCCTTCGGTTCAGTAAAAGCCAGCACAGCAAAGTTGAGAGCCGGCACAACACCCGGACAAAATACAACTGATTCTTTTTCAATCTTCCATTGGTGATTATTATCTAACCAATTCACGATGTGATTATAATAAGATGAATCCCGAAAAGTATATCCGTAGATCGGATGCAAAGCCCGTTCGATAACTGCCTCACGGATAAAATCGGGTGTTTCAAAATCCATGTCGGCAACCCACATCGGTATTACATCGGATTTGCCAAAAATCGTTTCCCGCAGATCATATTTTACACATGAAGTTTCAATTCGTTCAACAGTTGTATCAAAATTATATTTCATTGAATAAGTGTTATTTACCTTTTAAATAGGATAAAATGAATTATTTTCCACTTTACAAAGGTGTGACAATTACCCGAATTATTCAGGATCAATATTTACAGTCATAATGTATAACACAATTTAATCCAAATTGTTGAACATTCCCTCCAAGATGTTCAAATCAAAGTGGTCATAAAATGACGTAAATTTGCCGATCAAAAAAAAGATACTTGAAACTGATCCGAAAACATTTTTTACTTATAGTTGTTTCATTATCAGTACTATTATATCTTGTTAGTCTTATCGACAGATTCCCCCATCTTGATGATGCATGGCTTGCTGAGCATAGTTATTGGTATGCAAAAGATGGTGTCGCCAAATCGACCCTGATGACCGGTTTCGCCGGCAGTGAAGATCGTTTGTTGCTTCATCATAAATTTTTCACACTTCAGGGAGCCCTTGTAATTGGTTTGTTTGGTTTTAACCTAAGTATTTTAAAATCTGTGGCTTTACTGTATTTTGTGCTGTTTGCATTCCTCTTCTGGCGTATTCTTGATCGGGTGAATTTCAGATTTGACAATAAAACAAAATTGCTCGCAATCTGGCTGATATTTTTCAATCCATTGGTTTTCGAATTCAGTTTTGTTTTTCGACCCGAAACCATGTTAATGACGTTTGGATTCCTTTCCTATTTTTTCATCTATAATTCACTCTTACCGGATATTTCGGTCAGAAAATCAAACTGGTATAGTGTATTGGCTGGTTTGTTGGCTGGATTATCGATGTTTACCCATTTGAATGGAATTGTATTCGCTTCGGCTGGATTTTTACTCTTCCTTTTCCGATGGAAACCCATCCAATTGTTAGTTTTCACAATGGCTGTTTTATCGGCAGGACTTGGATATTTCTACGATTTCAATACATTGAATGATTTTACGCTCTGGAACAGTCAACTCACCTTTGTTCCAACCACAGAAGGCGGTTCACCAACTTTTATTATTCAATTATTTCTGAATGTTATTAACGAACACCGTAGGTATTTCCATAGCCCCAAAGAGATCATCTTCACCGTTTTGCTATTCTCAGCCATTCTTTTAAATATTCGAAATCTGATTTCTAAACAGCGTATTCTGCTCTTATACACCTTGTTTTTAGTAATAACACTAGCTGCTTTCGCACTGAATAAAACAAGCAAATATCTGATCATGCTTTTGCCGTTTTTTGTACCCATGATTATCCAGACTCTGATAGATCTGCAAGAATCCAACAAAGTAAAATCATCAAAAAACATATTATCAGGCAGGTTGCTTGTTACTTTAATTGTTTTTTTTGGATTCATATCGTCCATGTACAACGTCAGTATAAGCCTGAAAAAAATTGACACCAGTCTTAATGCCAATGTCACTACCCGTTTTGCGCATGACAATGCAAAAAACCTGCGTGTTTTGGCACCAATGGAATTTATTTTCGATGAAATATCAAATTATAAATCCATCGTCAGTTTAATGTCGTATGGCGAAAGAATGAAGATAGATTCAGGTTTGAAAGAAGAAAATTTAATTCGGTGTGCTGGTAATGAAAACATTGACATACTGTATATTACAGATTATTATAAGAACAAATTTGGCCTTATTAAGTTTTCAAAAGGGAATATTTCAGGTGAGTTTACCTGTGTATATGCTGCATCCGGTTTGATGGTTTGGGAGAAAACAACTTTACTTAATAATGAAGTTTCAATTTTAAACACGGTTAATCCATTGATTCTTAATTATAAAAAAGGTATTTTTCAATATAGATCATCCTTTGACTGATTTCGCTGCTGTTGTTTGCGTTCATTCATTTTCTCCATCAACTTCTTCTTAAACTGTTCTTCCGCTTTAAAATACTGTGCAACCTTTTTTGCCGGAAGTACCTTCCGCAATGATGTTACAAATTCTTTTCTTTCAATTAAAGCAGTCTCAGCTTGCAGTAATCTGTTGTCGATCAATTTATTCACTTCATCATCAGACATACTGTCGAGCAATTCTTTTGTGACTTGTAAGGATTTCCGGCGATTCGATTTCTGAATGTCAATCGATTCCATATATTGATTGTATAATGGCCAAAAAACTGTTGCTTCCTGCGGAGTTAATTGCATCTGACGGGTAAAGAAAGCGATTTTAAATGACTCAATCTTTTCCTTTTGCGACACGCTTTGATCCCTGCTCTGGGCCAGTCCCACGATATGAAAAAGTGAGATAATGACAATACTGAAGGATGTTATAATATTGTTTTTCATAGTTATACTTAATTAAAATTCAAATTCTTCCATTTCGATCAGATATTGGAGAATATCTTCATTTGAAATATCATTTAAAAACAAGGAATCAAACTCAACCTCTTTCAATACCTGTTTACCGGGAAGAATGCTATCATTCTTTACTCCTGGATTGTAAGCCTTTGATTGGTTTTTCATACTATCAACCCTATCAAATCCATTTTGAGCTATCATCTTATTTTCGTTGTGAAAAGGATTGTTTTGGAATAAGAACACGATTCCTATTGTAATGAAAAGTAAAACCAGGGCTGCGATTGCGTAAACAGACGAATGACTCTTACTTTTAATAGAATTCTCATCCAATGAATGCATTATATTTTCGCGCAGATCATCAAAATATCCTTCAGGGATATCATGAAACGCATCCGATTTTGCACCTTTTAGACTTTCAAATTTTGTTTTCATTTTATTCTGCTTGTTCAATCAATTGCTTTTCAACTTTCTTTTGTGCCTTAAAATAGGTTGCTTTCACTGTTCCTTCAGCGAGATTGAGTACTTCAGCGATTTCTTTAAAGGATGTTTCATTCAGATAACGCATTCCAAAAACGATTCGCTGTTGCGGACTAAGTATTTTCAGTGCATTCTCCAGTTTTATTTCCTCACCACCTGAATTTGTAGTTTCCTGTTTGTGTTGCCACACATTCCTTAAACTGTCCAGACTAAAAAACCTTTGAAATCGTTCATTCCTTATGTGCTGTAAAGCTTCATTGGTTGCGATACGATAGAGCCAGGTTGTTATTTCCGAATTTCCTTTGAAGCCTGGAAGAGCCTTCCATGCTTTCAG
>CAJBPB010000339.1 GCA_903957365.1 uncultured Bacteroidota bacterium | reverse complement strand
TCAGATCATCGAAACCTCGAACTCGAACATTCTGAATCAAACTCCCGACTTAATGGCCAGAAACTTCTATAGTATCTGGCTTTACCATTAACTCCATATTTCGTTTTATGAGGTTTGTATATCGATTTGATTCTCATTATTTGACAATTGCACTTTTTTTGGTTTCAGTTATTGTATTATTTATATATATTTCGACAATGTTTATAATTCAAATAACTAAGAACCATTCTAAACTTGATGTAATCAGGTAATTTATCTCTTTTTTGAAAGGCAGATTGAATCGAGATGCTTATTTTTGCAACACGATAAGTGAAAATGGAAAAACGTCTCCTCATAGGAATTGATGATACTGACAACGCTGAAAGCCGCGGAACTGGCTTCAGAGCCAGACAATTGGGCGCTTTGCTTGAAGCCAAAGGACTGGCAACGGTAAACAGCATCAGTCGTCACCAATTGCTGTTCGATCGGCGGATTCCTTATACTTCTCACAACAGTTCCGCCTGCATTGATTTGCATACCAGTGAATTAGAAAAAGTAATATCAGTTTGCAGATTATTTCTTCCAGAGGAAAGTGCACCGGGTTCCGATGCCGGATTGGCAGTCAGATATTACGATGAAGTAAGCGAAACTATCTGTGATTGGGGCAAACGCGCAAAAGCCGAAATACTTACCCAATCAGAAGCCCGTTTGCTTGCCCGAAACAATGGCGTTTATCTCGAAGGTTTCACAGGAACTGAAGATGGTGTGATTGGCTCACTGGCTGCCATTGGTTTGCGAAAAGCCGGTAACGACGGGCGTTGTTTGTGGGTGAAAGGCAAGGATCTTCGCGAAATCTCAGGTACATTTACTGTTGCTGAACTCCTGAAATTGGTTGCCGTCGATTGTATTACCGATAAAAACTACATCAGATTGCAGAATGACCAACGAATTACGGTTGGTGAATGGATGAAACCCATTGTAAAAGATCACAAACTTATTATCATTGCTGAGCAAATTCAAAACGATCAATACCATGAATGGCATGTCGCACCCAAAGATTACATCAAAAGCATTACCGGTTAACCGCGTACTGATTGAAATTTTGATACTTACTTTCACAGGAGCAGTAGCAATTCTGTTGAGAGCCTACCTTCGGATTCCCTTAAATATTCCGGGTCATCATGGGCTCGAAGTGATGGCGATTCTGCTTATTGGCCGGAAAATTACCAAAATCCCGTTTGGTTCCAGTATTTCAACACTCACGGCTGCAACCTTTATATTTCTTCCTTTTCTTGGTTTCAAAGATCCGTTTTTGCCTTTCATTTATATGGCAATGGGATTTATTATTGATCTCGTTTACAACAAATTAAACAGAGTTCAGGACAATTTCCTGTTACTCGGTTTCCTAGGCGGATTTGCCTATATGATGATTCCACTGATTCGCTTTGTCATATTTGTGGTTTCAGGTTATCCTTTCGAAACCTTCCTGAAACAAGGATTTGTAATTCCGTTTTTCACACATTTCTTTTTTGGAGCTCTGGGTGGAATGATGGCGCACGGCATTGTCACCTATACTCGTAAAATCACCGCATAATCATGTCAAAAACACAACACGGTTTTTATTATGTTCAACGATATGCGAAATCACACATATCGAAATGGACCGTGTTTTTTCTTTTTATCGTTTTTCATATTAACGCGTGTCACAAGCCAGAACCCTCATTTCCATCGCCATCGATTGAATTGGTGAATGCAGATGGATTTGTTTCCAATGATTCTACTTTTCTTCTGGGCGAAAAAATACAAATCAGGATCAATGCCTCTACAAACAGTGATGTTGCCCTCACGCATTTTAATATAACAGGAATAAGAGATTCTTTAATAACATCTTTTGATACTGGAATTTACGAGAATACTTTCGATTATACTCTGTCACTTTCCAAAGGAATCGCCTTGAAAGAGGAATGGCAGTTTTATGTGCGTGACCGTCAGGGAAGGAAATCCGAAACCCTGAGCTTATTTCTGGTGAAAGATTCTGCATCCATTTTCGGAGAAATAATTCATCTGAATTCTCTGGTGCTGGGCGCGCAAAACAATAATACGACTGGCAGTTTTTTTTCTTTTGAGACCGGACAGATCTATTCGCTGGCTGATGCTTTCAACCTTCAGTCAAAAATAAATCTGCTATATTTTTACGATCTTATCGAAACAGATGCGAATACCATCGCTTCGCCAGGCGCCAATATTGACGAATCGGTTTTTGGTGGTGAATTTGGTCTTGCGAACTGGACAAGCCGGAACACAGTCCGTTTTAAGCTGGAATCTGATCTGACTGTTACCGATTTCGATCTATGCAGTAATGATAGTCTGATTGTGACAAACACCTTCATTTTTTCATCAGGTAACCGGAAAGCAAAGAACCTGACGCCGGGTAGTATTTATTCATTCGTGACCGACAACGATCTCAAGGGACTTATATTAGTAAAAGAAGTTTATGGCCTAAACGATGGGCAGATAGTATTTGATATTAAAATGGAAGATTGATGAAAAACAGGATAGTATTTATTTTTCTGTTTTTAAGCTTTTATAGTCTGATGGCACAAAACGCCGATACAAGTGTAGTCAATCTCGACGAAGTTGTTATCACGGCTACGCGCACTGAAAGACAATTGCCAGATGTTCCGGTGCAGGCTGATATTATCTCTGCCAAAGAAATAGCGGCCTTTCCGGTAAGTAATATCGACGATATTCTGAAAACCACTGCCAATGTGCAGGTGAACCGCAGTTGGGGAATTTTCTCAAAAAATGCGGCAGTCACCATGCGTGGCCTCGAAGGTAGCGACCGCGTACTCGTTTTGGTCGATGGCATTCCCAAAAACAGTCTGGTTGGCGGATCGGTCAACTGGCACAATGTATTTGTTGATAAACTCCAGAAAATTGAAGTTGTGAAAGGTCCGGTTTCGGCACTTTACGGAAATAATGCCATGGGAGGCGTTATCAACCTGATTACCAAACAGCCTGAAAAGAAAATTGAGGGAAATGTCAGGGCTTTTTATGGAACTTACAATACCATCGGTGGTTCGCTGGCTTTGTCAGGAAATGAAATCAAAAATGACAAAGGTTGCTACTGGAGTATCAATGGCATATACCGCCATGGGGATGGTTATATTTTTGAGGCGCCCGATTATATTGACGAAACGGATGTCCGTACCGCACTCGATGAAGCAGGAGGAAGTGTGAAGGTAGGTTATCGTATCAACAGCAAAAACCGTCTTGAAATGATGGTGGATAATTACAACGAAAAACGAGGTGGCGGGACAAAAGTTTTCACTGAAGAAGGAAGTTTCGACAAGGTTTTCACGAACAACCTCAGAACCACTTATTATGTGAGTGCCGGAAAAGCGGATATTGTAACATCCGTTTTTTGGATGAAAGAGGATTATTACAGCCAGAAGGAATCGATAAACGACTTTGCTGAATACAGACTTCTGGATTCGTATAACAACCGCACTGACAAGGGATTGATATCGACTATGACGATGCCTGTTTTTCAAAATCAGGTTCTGACGACGGGCCTTGAAATTAAATCAGGATCGGCTGACAACAGTGAAATATACCGCACTTCACCTGATGAGATTACCTCTTCAGGAAAAATGGATATCATGGGTGTTTTTGTGCAGGATGAAGCCTCATTTTTAAAAGACAGGATGAAAGCAATTTTAGGATTCCGCATTGATGCTGCCGGATTTCATGATGGAGAACAAACCATTACCAACCCGACAAAAGCAACCGGATTCACCGAAAGTTTTCATGAGGATTTTGATCGTAACAATTGGGTTGCTTTCAGTCCTAAAGTGTCGTTACAGTACAAATTGACACCTGAAAATGCGATTTATATTTCTGCAGGTGTCGGTTTTAAGCCTCCGAAACTCAAAGACCTTAGCCAGTCTGGCAAAATTAACAAAGGTTTCCGATTGGCTAATCCAAACCTGAAACCTGAATATCTTACAAACTATGAGATTGGTTTTACACATGTTCAATCTGAGAAATTCACTGTGAGTGGCGCCGTTTATTATTCATTCGGGCATGATTTTCAATATTCTGTAAGCACAGGTGATTCTGTCGATACAGGCGGAAATTCAATGAAACCAGTCCTGATAGCTGATAACATCGGCAAGGTAGAAATTGCCGGGTTTGAAATAAGTTCCAATTATTTGCTTACCAGACAGCTCTCGTTTCAGTTGAGTTATTCATTCAATCATTCGATTATTAAAGAGTATAAATCATCGATGGTGGATATCAATGCCAATCTTAACGGCAAGGAAATGGCCGAAGTTTCGCCAAATTTATTTTATGCTGGCATGCTTTGGAAAAACCGGTTTTTCGAGTTTCAGCTTAACGGAAACTATGTTGACAAGCAATGGTTCGATCCCGAAAACACGATTCAGGTTGATGCGTATTTTCTGGTGAATGCAAAAATTTCAAGATCATTTTCAAGTCATTACTACATCGCTTTGGAAGCACAGAATTTACTGGATAATCAATATGTTGACCGAAAAGGAGAGTTGTCTCCCGGCCGGTTTATGACAGCAATATTCATGTATAATCTTTGATGGGATGGATTATTCTGATACTACATATCATTACAATCAGGTTATATCCGCTAACGGTGAGATTAAGCCCCTTCAGGGCTTGGAGGAAAAGAGTTTTGTATATCCATGGGCTGCACCCATGGTTATTGAAATTAAGCCCCTTCAGGGCTTGGAGGAAAATCATTTTTTTATGAAGGAAGTCCAACGGACTTCAATTTCAATAACCTCCGGTGCAACCGGTGGAACAATAAACACAATCAAAAGAGCCCCGGAGGGGTTCAATTTTCTGATAGATAATCTTTAACACTAACAAAATCAAACCTATGAAAAGAACATTTACCTTATTAATCGTTTTATTTTTTGGCATCATTGGTTATGCCCAGCAAGATGTTATTCTTGTTAAGTGGACGTTTGCCAATGACAATTTAACCGATACGCTTGTTGAAACATACAGCGATCTGAATGGTGACGCAACCATGGGAACCATGGGCGGAACGACTGCGATCAGCATGAAAAACGGTCTCACTACCAAGGCTGCACAGGCCGAGGGCTGGGACAATGGAATGGATACGAAAGCCTGGAGAATCTTTTTAAATACGACAGGTTATGAAAACATCAAACTGAATTCGGTACAGCAATCAGGCAATACCGATCCGGGACCAAAAGATTACAAGGTACAGGTGAAAATCGGTGAAGCGGGTGCGTGGACTGATATCCCAAATGGCGTGTACGAAGTTGCCAATGACTGGACGACAGGTGCTTTGGTCGAAAAACCATTGCCGGAAATCTGCAACAATCAGCCCTTGGTATTTGTACGTTGGGTAATGGCGTCTAATCTCAGTGTGGTCGGAACCGATGTGCTTGCCGCTGGCAAAACCAAGATTGATAATATTATGGTTACAGGTGATGTGTTGTCAGGTTTAAATGAAAACCTTTCGGTTTCTGAAGTAAAAATCTATCCGAATCCGAGTGTTGGAAATATGCAGATTGAATCGGAAAACAGGATTCAGTATGTTGAAATCTTCAATAACAATGGTTCGAAAGTAGTTGAAATTCAGGTAAATGAGTATCAATATGCATTGCATTCAAAACTTTCATGCGGATTGTATAATATGGTTGTTTACTTTGGCAATCAGACCAAACCGGTTTGTAAACGAATTGTAGTCGAATAACGGCGCTGTGATTAAGTTTCATCCGTTTACGTATAGCATAAGTTTGAAATGATTACGTATATAGAAATCGGGAGACGATTTTTATATACGTAACCCATTTTTGTTTGGTTTAGGGAAATAAATAATAAGCTAACCGCATCGCTTTGTGTTTAAACAATCAGGCATGTGAAAATTATCCCCTTATTTCTTCTCATTTTGTATGAAGTGATAGCCAAATAATTGTTCTATTTCTGTTTTGTCCATTTCAGTTATTTCAACAAAAAACCGCATATCTTCTAAAGGTCTGTCGAGTGAATCGGTTGGAAGAGCCGCAATTCTGTCCACTACCTCCATGCCGTCTACCACCTGTCCGAAAACAGTATAATCGTTGTCAAGATGTGGTGTGCCTCCGAAACGGGTATAGGATGCGATTTTTTCTTCACTCACTTCAATCTTCAGATCAATCTGTAATTCTTTTTCTATCAATGGTTTAAGCTCCATCAATCTTTTCCGGTAGGCAATATAACCCGCTGATTTTCTTAACTGTTGCAATTGCATCTCCAGTGAGTCATATCCGGGTTTCTGACTTAATTCCAGTATGCCTTTTCTGAGATTTTTCATATTGGTTGTCAGTTCGTCATCTGTGATTTTACGGCCCTGCACAATATAAAACTGAATGCCACTTGATCTCTTTTCCGGATTGTCATCACGTGCGGCGCCCACTGCACCTCGCTGGTGATAAAGATGTTCGTTGAACTCAGCGGGTAAAGTGTAACCTACATCACCATCACCAAGTGCCTGGCCTGCCTTTGCTTTTTTTGAGTCGGGATCGCCGCCCTGAATCATAAATCCCTGTATCGTCCTGTGAAACAACAGGCTGTCTAATTTTCCTTCGTTGATAAGTTTCAAAAAATTAGCCTTATGAACCGGAGTTTCATCATGAAGTATCATTTTTATTACACCAAATTTGGTTCTGATTTTAACCACAGGTACTTTTTCAGATTCCTGACAACTAAAAAAAATCAGCGTGAAAATGAGCAAAACAGCATTTATTTTCATACAAGAGTTTATTGATTCGAACAAAGTTAAAGCATTTTAAATTCAAATCCAGTTTTTGAAAATTTGTTTGTTTTATATAAAGTGTATTATTTCAGTTATTTAAACACCCAGATCAGTGGAGCTTTCAATCAAACCAAAAATGAAAGAGATTATCAATCCTTTGTAAACTACATTTGTTGTCGTTAAGTTGTCTTTAAATTCTTTGTCCAAAAACTTCATCCCAGATCAATGATAAATCTCAAAAGTGTACAAACCGAAGTGGATGCCGGGTATTTATATAAAATACTGGCCGACAATGAAGAGAACAAAGATGTTGCCAACATCTTCCGGCAGATGAGTGAGATAGAGCACAGCCATGCTGTCGCATTTATGAAAAAAGGGAAGTTTGATATCGCTATGTTGCCTCCCCCGTCACGAAGGGCCAGAATTTTGAAAAGCATCGGTAAAATTCTGGGTTATGATTATGTTCTGGGAGTGCTGCTTGATACGGAAAAAAGTATTTCTTCATCGATTTTAAGTGTACGGAAAAAAAGAAATGTGGCCGGGTCTGTTTCTGACACTGCCCACGTTTCTATTCTGACCAATATTTTGAATAATCAGACTAAAATTTCAGGTTCAAACCTGGCACGTTTTGAAAAGCGTCACAGGTCAGTAGGAGGGAATGCTTTACGGGCAGCTGTTTTGGGGGGCAATGACGGACTGATTTCAAATTTCAGTCTGGTGATGGGGATTGCCGGCGCTACAAGTGGTCAGATGGAAGTCTTGCTGACCGGGATTGCCGGTTTGTTGGCTGGCGCATTGTCAATGGCACTTGGGGAATGGATTTCGGTAAAAAGTTCGCAGGAGCTCTTTGAGAATCAGATGCAGCTTGAAATGGATGAACTGGAAGCCAATCCGGAAGGTGAGGAAAAAGAACTTGCATTGATCTATATGTCAAAAGGAATCCCGGAGGTACAAGCGCAGAAAATGGCAAAAGATGTCATTTCCAACAAGGATCAGGCGCATAGTGTTTTGGTGAAAGAAGAGTTGGGGATCAATAGCGAAGACTTAAAAGGTTCGGCAATGGAAGCTGCCATCACCTCATTCATTTTATTTGCCGTCGGGGCAATCATACCAGTAATTCCATTTTTCGTGACTGAGGGTTTGCAGGCAATTCTGTTCAGCACCTTGTTCAGTGGTATTGGATTGTTTATCATAGGCGCATCTATCACGCTTTTTACAGGTAAAAACTTCTGGTATTCAGGCTTCAGACAGGTGATTTTCGGACTTGTCGCAGCCGCCATCACTTTTGGAATAGGTAAAATAATCGGTGTTTCACTGATAGGTTGATTTTTATCTTATTAATCTCTGTCAGTATTGTTTTTATTTGAAATGTTGAGACCTTTGCCTGCCGAAATCAATATGGTTTAAAATAGTAAATATTGAACAAACCGGTTGATAATTAATATGTAACGATATGAAACAATCTGTATTTGTAAAATTTGTTCTGCCTTTCATACGGTGGTATTTGCTGATGATATTGGCAGCCATTGCCATTGATTTTATTATGCATCAATTAAAGCTGGTTTCACTGGGTCTTTATTTCGGATATTTTGGAACAGGATTGATTGTACTTTCCTTCATTTATTCGTTGCGAAAACGCAGAATGATTCAATCGGGATCTCCTAAGAAATTATTGATTTTGCATGAGTATTTTTCATGGGTGGGATCTGTGTTTGTGCTGGTGCATGCTGGTATTCATTTCAATGCGATATTGCCCTGGCTGGCAATCATTATGTTACTGACGAACGTTGCAAGCGGATTGGTCGGTAAATTTTTGTTGAAAAAAGCCAGCGAAAACCTGAAATCGAAACAAGCTATACTGATAAGCACAGGAATCAGTCAATCCGATGCTGAGAAAAAACTGTTCTGGGATTCTATTACAGTTGACCTGATGAAAAAATGGAGAGTCATACATATCCCTATTTCATTACTGTTTGGAATCTTGGCATTGTTGCATATTATTACGGTTTTAATTTTTTATTGATGAAAAACATTTTATTTGCCATTGGGATCATGACTGTTTTTGTTTCACTCATGTTTCTTTTTCCTCATATCATGATCAATCCGGGAGAACTTGTTAAAGGTCATCAGGATTTAAACAAGAAATGCATATCCTGTCACAAGCCTTTTTCAGGAACGCCAAACGACCGTTGTATTGCCTGCCATGCACTTGACGAAATCGGAAAAAAAGCTGACTCTGCCACCATAAAGAAAACAGGGTTTCATGCATTTCTCGAAAACCAGCCATGCTACGGTTGTCATACCGAGCACAAGGGTTTTGAACCTGATAGTACAAATTTGAATTTCAGTCATGCATTGCTTGACCCGGAAATTGTAAACAAATGCGGCAGTTGTCATGATAATCCTGCTGATAGTCTGCATACTAAATTCACTGCCGAATGCAGCAAATGCCATACAACAGAAGGTTGGAAATCATCGGCACATTTTGACCATGAGTTGATTGTTTTGACGGATAAAAACACCTGTAGTTCGTGTCACAAAACACCTGAAGATACTTATCATGCTTCACTGAAGGATGAGTGTTCGAAATGTCACAGCATACAACGATGGAAGCCTTCAACATTCGATCATTCAACTTATTTTGTTTTGGATGAAGAACACAATACTGACTGCAAAACCTGCCACCAGAACAACGATTACGGCCAATATACCTGCTATGGTTGTCACGAACATACACAAAATAATATTCTGAAGGAACACGACGAAGAAGGAATTACCGACCTGAATGATTGTGCCAGATGTCACAAAAGTGCGGATGAAGATGATATCCGGATGGAAGGTCGTGGAAAATCGGAAAATGATAATGAGGAGGATGATTAACAGATTATAATCAATTAATAAATTTGCAGGATTGACTTTTAGCTCAGTTAAAATCAGGTTTCTTTAAAAAATGCCACACAATGTCCCTTCCCGCCTACAAACCATTTATCGATTCTGAATGATAGTGCGCATTGATAATTAACCCGCTTTCTGTTTTTTAATTTTACAGATTAAAAAACTTTGCTCATGTATTACTTTTTTCATAATTTTAGATCGAAAAGAAAAATATTTCAACTTTTTCTTTGATGGTAAACAGTGATTTTTATCTGTTTATTTGTTGGATTTAAGTAGAGTCTTATTATATTTACTCAATAAGTCAGGGGTCATTTTGCACGATTAATACATACATTGATGGGAACACAACGAAAAATATTTTTAGCCTTACTGGGCTATGTGGTACTGGCAATGATTTCAGGATTCATTGCTTCTTTTATCTATCAAAAACAAGAAAAACTTATTGTCTCGTACAATCTTGAACAGCTTGAACAACGCACCAATGCAATTATCAAAGATCAGGAAGATAATATCTATCAGATAGTAAATGATTATACGTATTGGGATGAATTCGTTGAATTTGTCAAAAATCCAACCAAAGAATGGGGTGAAATCAATGTTACTTCCATGCTTAATTCATTTGATTTTGAAAGCGTGTGGGTGATTGGTTTAGATGGCCAGATAATTTACTCTGCTTCTGAAATCAATAGTAATCCTACAGACATGATCATGTTGAATGAAGACCTGCTGCGGGAATTATATGCCAAAAGAGCAGTTAATTATTATGTTTATCATGACAGTAGTTTATTCATGATTCAGGGTGCAACCATCCACCCGTCAAATGATCCTGAAAAACAGTCAAATCCTAATGGTTTTTTGTTTGCAGTTAAAAGATGGGATGCAGATGTATTACATGCAATGGAAAATATTTCAGGATGTAAGTTGTCAATATACAGTCAGCTACCCTTAACTGATAAAAATAAAACGTCCAATACAATTGTTTCAGTTCATGCAGTTGAGAATTGGAAAAAGGAGGAAAGTGGTTATATATTATTCACCAATGAATTGACTTTGATCACCTTACTTAGGAATACTACGCAACAAATGGAGCTTTTGCTGGTGCTAAGCGTGATCGGATTTTTGATTTCGCTGGCGCTGTTATTGTCAAGGCTGGTTAGTCGTCCCCTACGCTTGGTGAGTGAGATCGTTGAAAATGAGGATCTGACAAAAATCCCGTCACTTAAAAAGAATAGCAGCGATTTTGCACGTATCGGACAATTGATTGAACAATTTGTCAAACAAAAAATGGATTTGGTTCATGCCATGAAACTGGCCAAAGCAAGTGATCAGATCAAAACCGATTTTCTTAATAATATTTCACATGAAGTGCGCACACCTCTCAATGGAATTTTAGGAGCATCTTCGTTGTTGTCCGATCCTGAATTACCACCTGAAATTAGAGAGGAAATGGTTGGTATTATGAACGAAAGCACGCAACGGCTGATGCGCACGATTACACAATACATGGATATCTCTTTGCTGTCGTCGGATAATATGCCGTTTTATCCGATTGAAACCAAAATGAGTGAATTCCTCATTCCCATACTGGATGAGTATAGTGCAGCCTGTAAGCAAAAAAACCTCCAGTGGATCGTCCGGTTTCCTCCTGAATACAATCAGATTAAGGTATTTATTGATAAAACTTTGTTTGAAAAGATTTTACATCATCTCCTCGATAATGCCATTAAGTTTACCCATAAAGGCTCAGTCAGGTTTGGTTTTGAAATCAAACAGTCTGGCCTTGAATTTTTTGTGAAGGACACCGGAATCGGGATTGATACAAAAGTACAACCCATGATTTTTAAAAATTTCTCGCAGGAAGATGCCAGTAATCTGCGGCGCTATGAGGGCAGCGGATTGGGTTTGGCCATTTGCAAGAAGGCTTCCCAGCTTTTGGGTGGCAGTATCTGGTTCGATTCTGAAAAAGGACAGGGAACCAGTTTCTATTTTTCACTGCCATTCGACAATTCGCAAATTGAAGCTAAGGTAATTGAAGCGTCGGATCATGTAAATATCCCAGCCACGAAAGCATTGGTTATGATCGCTGAAGATGATGATTCGAATTATATAATGTTGAGCACTGTATTACATAAGTATTTTAATTTAGATATAATCAGGGCGACAAACGGACTTGAAGCAGTGGAATATTGTGATAATAATCCAGTTCCGGGTTTAATTCTTATGGATATCAAAATGCCCGTTATGGACGGTTTTGAGGCGACGAGAAGAATCAAGAATCAGTTTCCCGACCTGCCTGTCATTGCCGTCACTGCGCTGGGCATGAGCGGTGATGAACTCCATTCCCTTGAAGCCGGATGTGACGATTATATATCAAAACCTATCAATACGAAGAATTTGCTAAGTAAACTTGAAAAATATCTCACGTATCTGAAACCAAAAAGTTAAATAATTCAAAATTGCTAAATAATTATAATTTAGGATATTATGAAAAATAAAACACTGTTTTGGCTTTCTAAGATATTCATCCTTCTCAGTGTATTTCTGTTTGTAAATGGTTGTAAGCAGGAAGAGCAAATTGCGACAAATCAAATTAAAATTGGCGTGATGCTGGGTTTTTCGGGCACAGGCAGCCAGAATGCCATTGAAACCAAAGCCGCCCTTGACATCTGTGTTGAAGATGTGAACGCATATATACAACGAAATGGCCTCGATGCAAAGGTTGAATTGTATTATGAAGATACAAAATCGGATACGACCGAAGCCAAAATGAAAGCCCGGACTTTGATTGAAAAAGGAGTAAGCCTTATAATCGGTCCATATACGAGCTCGGAAGCAAAAGCAGTAAAATCAATCGTGAATGCGAGTGATGTTTTATTGGTCTCGCATTCGGCAGTTTCGACCACTTTAGCCATTCCGGATGATAATCTGCTGCGTTTTGTGCCCTGTGATACCTACCAGGCTGAAGCTGTAAATGCCATGTTCACAGCTGATACCATTGAGGCAATCATCCCGGTAGTGCGCAATGATTTATGGAGTAATTCTTTGATTGAAGCCACAATCAGTGATTTCGGGAATCATGGGGGCATAATAGTTTCACCTCAAAGTTTTGAACCGGGTACAACTGACTTTTCATCTCTGGTAACCACCCTGAAATCGACAATCGCTGAAGCATCTGCATTGTATGGCAACGATAAAATTGCGGTCTATCTTATTTCGTATTCCGATGGAACCGGTTTTCTCGAAGCCATGGGAAATGTTGGTTTAACCGAAAATATCAGGGTGTACGGCGCTTCTGCTTTTGCCCAGAGCACTGCACTCACTGACAATGAACCGGCTGCAGAATTTGCTGTTGAAGCGAAATTACAGTGTCCAGTTTTTGGCTTCGATGAGGCGGCATCAAATATCTATGAGCCAATCCAGGCACGAATCTCGAATGAAATTGGCTCCAAAGCAAGTATTTACGCTTTGGCAGCTTACGACATCCTCTGGACAACAGTTATGACATCACTTACACAAAAGCAGCAACCCGATTTTGAATCCTTCAAAGCACATTTTATTGAAACAGCAGGCGATTATTATGGCGCCACCGGACGAACAGAACTTGATGAAAACGGTGATAGAAAACATGTTTTTTATGATTTCTGGACTATCAAAAAAGAAAATGATGCATATTTATGGCAATTGTCAGCCAAGTACAATACGACTGATCAGTTGCTCCGGAGGTTCTGACGGAAACCGGATTGCTCTGAAAATAATTTATCGGAAAAATGATTGAAAACAAATACAACGAAGAAGAACACATTTTGTATGTCACAATCACTGGAGAAGTTCAGCTACAGGATATGCTGGATGCCCTGGGATTTATTATCAGCTCCCCCGAATTGCCAAGAAATTTAAAAATTCTCGAAAACGCTACCAATGCGAAGATTGTTTTCAAAGTGGAAGACCTTGAATTAATTGTGGAAAAATTAAATGAATGCTTACTTGATTTCGATTCAATTCAACATGCCGTTATTCATTCTCAGCCAATTGGCTCTGCATTTGTGATTATCATTACGAAAATGATTCATCACAGTGGATATGTACTTAAGGATTTCTCAACGGAAACTGCTGCAAAGAGCTGGTTGAAAAATCATTATTGAAACAGGAATACGCATTGAATCTGAAAAAACAAATCAATAGAACTTCTGTAAACCAAAATGGATAATAGAAACAGAGGTATAATATTTTAAAAATTTGCAACTATTCAGTCCCTGATTTAGTGTGATTACTCAGACCATAATTAAAAATGAGTGCATTACATATAGTTTTTAATGCGTTAAACTTTTGATTGCTTGCAAAATCTCAATCTGTTCAGCATCAAATCCATTTTGTTGCCGGATGATTATTCCTCCCTGATCAAAAACATGGATGATGTTTGAATGATCGAAACCACCATCTTCGAGTTTTTTGATCCTGACTCCCAGCACATTGGCGATTTCCTGTGTTGCGTCCTGGCTTGAACAGATGAGTGTCCAGCGGTCATTCAGTTTATGTTCAGTGGCAAATTCTCTCAGTCTTGCCGGTGTATCTCTCTCCGGGTCCATGCTTACCAGTAGAAATTTTACGCTTTCCATTTCTTTGTCTGTTAGTTTCGATTCGATGCGTTGCATATCTGCGACTATGCGCGGACAGGCTGATTCACAATGTGTAAAAACCATGGCACTGATTACGATATAGCCCGAAAACTCTTTCATTTGCAGACTGTCATTGTCCTGCGTTGTCCAGATTGTAGCGAGGTTATAAATGGATTCACCGGAAATCTTTTTGTGCAGGTCTTCTTTGGTTTTGCTTTTGCAGCAGCTCTTTTCGGATGGTTCCTGGTTGTTGTTGCACGACAACATCAAAAAACAAAGTAAAAGTAGGATTGTGGTTTTCATGTTTTATAATTTATTTAGTCTTTCCATAAAGTCTTGATTTTAGTCTGAAAAGTTCGGATTCGAGGCTTGTGCATGCCGAAAAATGTGATTTTACTTAAGTAAATGCTTTGCGCATAGCTAGTCGAAATATTCATTTGGAGGACAATCCTGACAAAGAAGCCGGATTTATTTATACACACTTTATTTAACGCATCTGAATCCAACGTTGGCTATGCAATATTTTGCTTTTATGCTCGATCGCAAAGCATACCGCATGAACGAGGCATAATTGGTAATGTCTTTGGAGGCAAATGATCCGCCACCACAAAATAAATTATTATCCAGACTGCTATTACCTCTGGATTCACCGGTTGTCAGCGCACTGTTGAAATCGTAGGTCCATTCCCATACCAGTCCATGCAGGTCATACACACCAAAGAAATTCTTAAAGGTTGAGCCAACGGATGGCAAAGTAACAGGGTTTGGTTTTGTAACCCAGTTTAACACCCATTGGTTGAAGGCCGGATCTTTGCCGGCATCTCCTTTTGTTTCACTTGCCCTGGCGGCAAGTTCCCATTCTGCGGTTTCCGGGAGTCTTTTCCCCTGACATTCACAGAATTTTTTTGCAGCGAACCAGGATATATTTACCACCGGACTATTGGCTGTTTCCGGATCAAAAATAAAATCAGATCTCCATTGATTCAGGTAGTTACTGTCTGCAAACAGACTTTTCACTCCGGTTTTACTCCAGTCGGGATTGTCTGTAATGAAAGCAAGATAATCTGCATTTGTTACCGGATAAACATCCATGAAAAAACTGTTAACCTTAATTTCCTGTACGTTTTTCGAGTACAACGGAAGATAGATTCCTCCCTGGATCAAAACCATCGGGACCAACCGGGATTTGTTTTGACAAACCCCGGCGGTACCAATGAACCAAGCCAAAATAAACAACAAAACTTTCATTTTTTATTTTCTAAGTCTGGCGACATCTGATGCATCAAACTCACCGCCCTTGTTCCCGAAATTATTCAGTACATACGTTGCCACAGAGGCGATCTGGTTGTCGCTCATGGTTTGTTTCGGCATCACTCCATCAAAATGTTTTCCGTTGACAGTGACCGGACCTGATAATCCTTCTGTAATAGTCTGAATGATTTTATCAGGATTGGCAGCGAAATAATCTGATTTTTCCAATGGCGGAAACGCTTTTTCAATTCCTCTGCCATCGGCCTGATGGCAAGCCATACAAATGCTGGTATAGAGCGCTTTACCATTTGCTAATTTCTCTTCTTTTGTGAGTGGTTTTGCAGTTGCCATATCTGCTGTCGGCATGGTTTGCACTGCGCCACCTTCAGGCTGATAAATCCGGTCATCCTGTTGTCCCGAATAGATTGTTTTGTTATCCGGTCCATCTACTTTTAAGATGCCCAGCGCTCCTTTGTTAAATGCCCTGAATATGGCATGGTCAACAAGAATGAAATTTCCGGGAACCTCCACTTTAAACTCAGTAATGGCTGAACCACCGGGTGGTATGAGTGTTGTCTGAACATGATGATTAATCGCGCTTCCACCTTCTGGATAAACGTTGTCAAATATTTCTCCGATCACATGAAAACTGGAAACCAATCCCGGTCCACCGTTGCCAACAAACAGACGAACAGTTTCACCAACTTTGGCTTTCAGCGAATTCTCCTCTGTCAGCGCACCTACTTTGCCATTGAAAACTACATAATCCGGGTTCTCATTCAGTGCTTTTTCCATATCAAATTGCTGAAGACCCGATTCACCATAACCTCCTTTGGTATAAAAATCGCCCTGACAAACATAAAACTCTTTGTCAACTTTGGGCAATCCTTCTTTGGGTTCAACCAGAATTAATCCGTACATTCCGTTTGCAATGTGCATACCAACAGGCGCTGTGGCACAATGATAAATATATAATCCCGGATTGAGTGTTGTAAATGAGAACTGCGTTTCGTGACCCGGCGCCGTGAATGTTGAAACTGCACCTCCTCCCGGACCAGTAACAGCATGCAGGTCGATATTGTGTGGCAGCTTGCTCGAAGGGTCATTCTTCAAATGAAATTCAACAAGGTCACCTTCCCTGACACGAATGAATTTACCCGGAACCTGTCCTCCAAATGTCCAGAAATTGTATTTCACTCCATCCATCATCTCCATCTCTTTTTCGATGACTTCAAGGTTAACGATCATTTTTGTCGCATGTTTTCTGGTAATAGGTGGTGGAACATCCGGAGCAAAGGTTAAAACGGCTACCTCTTCACCTGTGATGGGTTCATCCGTTGACTTTACCGTTTGTGAAGGATTTTTGCAGGCTGTTATAAACAGGATGAACAGGAGGGTAAGCGCTGCGGTTTTGATGAGCATCTGATGGTATTTCATAATGTAACTATTTTATATTAAACTGTTTGTAAATGTGTTATGATTTAATTATACCAAAATATTTTTCCAGTCCTGTAATATCTGCAGCATATTCAATCTTGCTTTTGTCCTGGTTCTGTCCAAGTTCAATCTTTTCGAATTCCCGCAATAGTTGTTCTTGTCCGTCAGGCGAAATGACCTGATCGGCCATCCGGAACAATACATTGTTTTCCTTGCCAATATGGCTTCTTAATAAAGCGGCATATCCAGTCATATTCGCGAAAACGATTTGTATCGCACCATGATTACCGTTTTTCATCTGCATAATGTTTTCAGCCATTCCTTTTACAAACTCACGGCCCTGCACATGATCATGAAGCATCACGGCCACGGGACCATTTTCGGTGGAAAAACCTTTTTCAACCAGCATGGGAAACAACAATTGCTCTTCTTTGGCGTGGTGTTGTCCATCGGCAAATTCACGGATTATTGTAACAATTGTTTCAAGATGCACAATATCAACTGTTTCGTTGTGTGTGATCAATTCCATTAAATCAATCAGGCGAAGAATATGGATATGATCATCTTCCAGATTTTGTGTTGCGGTTTTCATGGGATTATTCAGCTGATTTTAATGCTTTCGGATAAAGAATATTATTTTCGAGGTGCACATGTATATGCAGATCGTCTTCAAACTGCTCCAGTAATCTGAAGGCAACCCTGTAAGTATTGCATGCATCTTCAGGAATGAAATAATGATTGGTCAGCACATTGATCCTGTCCATGGCGCCTCCGGCAAACTCATGTTCGCCCTGCATCCTGGTTATTTCAGATACAATCGTCTCATTGTTTTCTTTTGACGGAGAGGTGAAGGCAAGTTTTATTGCGGGGAACAATATTTCTTCCTCTTTTTTGAGGTGTTGCAGCAGTTCTTCATTGATCTGAAGAAAAAGGGAAGCGACTTCAGTCAATTCAGGGTGATTTTCTCGATGAACATCAGCAATTTTTTGTGTGTAAAACACCAGTTCATGAAGATTTTTCAATACAAAACGGTGGTGTGTATTCATAATGTAATCGCAAAGAAAAGGAAGCTCCCATTCTTTGAAATTCTGATTGTCGCTTATTGGATTTTGTGTAAGCAGATCGATTTGTCTGACGAATTGTGTAAAACTGATACCTTTTTCCTCACACACTTCGGTCAGACTTTTGTCTCCGCCACAGCAAAAATCAATGCCTGACTCTTTGAATAAAGAAGCTGTTCTGAAATCGTTGGCTACAATTTCGCCAACTGTATTCCGGGTTAATATTGTTGTTGACATATACATTGTATTTAAGTTTACAGGGCAAAGATAAAAACATTTTTTATTAAAAGACAAAAAGGTCTTCTATTATTTATTCTTTATTTATTTTTATCTTTGCACTTAATAATGATTGCAAAAAGCAAAACAAATGTTCAACAAGGAAACAGAATATGCCCTCAGAGGTTTGGTTTACATTCAGTTACAGAATTTTGAAGGTCATCGGCCAGGTATCGTTGAGATTTCGGGCCAGATCGATGCCCCGCATTTTTACACTGCCAAAATTCTTCAGCGAATGGTAAGAATGGGTTTTGTTGAATCACAGAAGGGAAAAGGAGGGGGATTTTATTTTGATAGCCAGAAGCCCGATTTATCGATCAAACAATTGATCATTGCAATGCAGGGTGACAGTTTGTTCCAGGGTTGTGGTTTTGGATTAAAGCAATGTGATGAGGATAATCCCTGTCCGCTGCATGAAAAATATGCGCCCATCCGTAACGCATTGAATGCATTGGTTTCTGAGGAAAGTGTTCAGAATCTGGCCCGTAAAACTTTGGTCGGAGAAGAACTGCAGTTGCCCCGACTGAGATAGGAATCTGAACTAAGATAATGCATTATACATAACTTGATGGCTTTCTGATAAAGGAAATTCCTCATTCATTGACGTTTGTCTGTAGCGATAAATGGCACAAAAATGGCATACTCTTCTTATCCGGGTTTTCATTGAATGAGGTTGTTAAGCATCCTCCTATGTGTAATTTAATTATATTAAAGTCCATAAAATCAAGTGAATATATTAAATTTTTGATTTTTAATCAAATGTTTAATACATTTGATTTATCAGTTTGAAAAATTTCGGACAAAATCGCTTCTAATCAATGATAAAGACAAGTCAGAATCCAATTACTGAGCAATTGTAACTGTTGCATTTCGAATAAGTAATACATTGGCTTCTTTTATCCTGATTTACTTTTTCTCAATCATGGGAAAGTTTTTTCAGATTGAAAAATTGGTTGCGTCCGTGGTTACCGGTCTGATATATGTAAAATGGAAATATTAGTACATTATGAAAACTGAACAAAGTATTTACTCTGAAAGCAAGAGCTGGATTAAAAAAACAGACCATAATCTGGGTGCAGTTGCCCAGCTGGTTTTCCTGTTTGGGAACAGAGATTTACTTAAAAGACAAAACCTTATTGATGATGTTCAAAAAGTATATCCAAAAGCACAGCTGGTAGGTTGCTCCACTTCCGGAGAAATATTTCAGGAAGAGGTTTTTGCAGATAATATTATCTGTACTGCGGTCTGGTTTGAAAAAACCACTGTGGAAATCGCCGTGGAACATATTGGTTCAATGGAAGATAGTTTTTCAATTGGAGAAAAACTTGCCGGGAAACTTGACAATGAGAATCTTGTTCATATCATGATCCTTTCGGAAGGATTGAATATCAATGGCAGTGAACTTACCAAAGGTTTAAACCATCAACTTCGCGACCGGATTCCCGTAACGGGTGGGCTGGCAGGCGATCAGGATAATTTTGTTGAGACAGTGATCGTAAATAACAAGGCTGGCGAAAAAAATCTGGTACTTGCCATCGGCTTTTATGGCGGAAATATTCGCGTGGGCTACGGATCGATGGGAGGATGGGATTCTTTTGGTGTTGACAGGATGATAACAAAATCTTCTGGAAATGTTTTGTATGAACTTGATGGACATCCTGCACTTGAACTCTATAAAAAATATCTGGGCGAGCATGCAGCCGGCCTTCCGGCTTCAGCACTCTTGTTTCCATTAAGTCTTCTGCTTAAAGATGCAGAGAATTCAGTGGTTAGAACCGTTTTGTCGGTAAATGAAACGGATGGAAGCATGGTTTTTGCTGGTGATTTGCCTCAGGGCGAGTATGTAAGACTGATGAGGGCAAATTATGACAAATTGATTGATGGGGCAAGCGGCGCGGCTTCGATGTCGAACATCAGTCTGGGCATCACATCACCTGATCTGGCGATTCTGATCAGTTGTGTCGGACGGAAACTAGTGTTGAAACAAAGAGTAGAAGAGGAGCTCGAAATTGTTCGTGAAGTAATCGGATCTGGCGCTGAAATGACCGGTTTTTATTCGTATGGAGAAATCAGCCCGATGAAACCATTTGATAATCACTGCGAACTCCATAATCAAACGATGACAATCACCCTTTTTAAGGAAGTATAAACCATAAATATTTATGGATAATAATATCAATAAGCTTTTATTAAGGCAGATAAAACGTCACTTCGGTTCAATAGATAAACTTCCGGCAGAATTGGAAGGATTCATTCAGGATATCAATGGATCTTACTACAATTTTGATGCTGATACACGTCTGCTCCAGAATTCAATTGAAATCAGTTCACAGGAACTCAGAGATGCCTATCTTAAACAGAGGCTCGATACAGAAGCGCAGAAAGAAACCATAGGTAAAATTAAAGAAGCAATATTTGCGCTGACACCTGAAGGTCAGACTATTATCACCGAAAACAAGTTGCACTCTTCAGATAACATCCATTTGTTCGATGCTCTGATCAGGCTGATTGAAGAAAGAAAACAAATGGAAATTTCGTTGAAGGAAAGTGAATTCTATCTTCGCGAGATTCTTGATTCGCAGGATGTCGGCGTTATGATTATTGATTTCGAGACACATAAAATTTCATTTATTAATAAAAAAGGTGCCGATCTTCACGGCTGTTCAAAGGAAGAGATAATTGGTAAATCGTGCCATTTGTTTGTGTGCCCGACCGGTTTTAATGCATGCAGCCTGAATGATCCTTCCATAAACATTAAGTCAGCCGAAAAAATATTTCTGAACACAATGGGCGAGCAGATACCTATTCTTAAATCTGTAGTGTATACTGTTTTCAATGGCAGGAAAAGTCTGGTTGAATCATTTGTGGATATATCATCCTTAAAAAAAGCCGAGGCAGCGTTGATAAAAGCCAAAGAAACAGCTGAAATGGCAAGCAGTGCCAAATCAGAATTTTTAGCCAATATGAGCCACGAAATCCGCACTCCATTGAATGGTGTGATTGGCTTTTCGGATCTGCTGATGAAAACCAAACTGAATGAAACACAGATGCATTATATGCAGACTGTATTTTACTCAGCCAATTCTTTGCTCGACCTGCTGAACGACATTCTCGATTTCTCGAAAATTGAATCCGGAAAATTCGAATTGAATCCCGAAAAGACTGATGTGATTGAACTGGCAGAACAAATTTCAGATATACTTAAAATACGCGCTGACGAGAAAAATCTTGAGATGCTGCTGAATATATCCGTTGATTTACCTCGCTTCATTCAGGTTGACTCAGTGCGTCTTAGGCAGGTGTTGGTGAATCTGTTAGGGAATGCTTTCAAATTCACCGAAAAAGGTGAGGTTGAACTCAAGATAGAGGCCGGTGAACCGGATGTCAAAACAGGCAATACTTATTTTACCTTTTCAGTAAGAGACACTGGTATCGGGATTGCCGAAAACAAACAGCAAAAAATATTTGATTCATTTTCCCAGGCCGATTCGACTACCACGCGCAAATATGGTGGCACCGGACTCGGGCTTACCATTTCGAACAAGCTGGTTGAGATGATGGGTGGAAAACTTGAACTCGAAAGCGAACCGGGCGTCGGGAGCCGTTTCTTTTTTTCAATCAATGTGCAGGCAGAGTCAGGCGACAGTATGGTGTATAGCGACTTGAACGCCATAAAAAATGTACTCGTGGTTGACGACAACGAAAACAACCGTATCATTCTCCAGCAAATGCTCGAAACGAAGCAAATCAATGCTGATCTGGCGGCTGACGGTCTCGAAGCGCTCGCCAGAATCAATGAAGAACTGCGTTATGATGTCATCATTATGGATTATAATATGCCTGTAATGAATGGGATTGAAGTGATCAGGCTGATACGCGAGAAATACAATTATTCAGCTGAAAAACAGCCGGTCATATTTTTGCATAGCTCCTCTGATGACGAAAAAATCCACAAGGAAGGTCGTCGGCTAGGTGTGAATGTGACCATGGTCAAGCCTGTGAAAATGAATCAGTTGTTCGAAGCCTTGTCGAAAGTCAATCTTCCTGAGGAAACACCAAAAGAGCTTGTGCCGGAACCTGTTCTGAAGGAAAGCAAACAGCTTTCAGACAATCCTTACAACATCATGATCACCGAAGACAACAAAATTAATATGATGCTAACCAGTACCATTATCTCAAATTTGTTGCCCGCAGCAACGCTTATCAAAGCCAATAATGGCCAGGAAGCAGTTGAACTTTACCCGAATGCCAATCCTGATCTGATGTTTATGGATATTCAGATGCCAACCCTGAACGGTTACGAAGCAGCACAGCAAATCAGAAAGATAGAAGCTTCCACCGGAAAAAGGGTTCCCATTGTGGCACTTACAGCCGGAACAGTGAAGGGTGAGGAAGAACGCTGTCGCGAAGCCGGAATGGATGATTATATTTCAAAACCTGTTATTGAGGAAACCATCCGGCGCATGGTCAAAACCTGGCTTTTACATACTGAAGTCAAAACGGATAATAAAGACGGTAGTCAGCAACGCGAAATTGTACATTTTGACAAGGCTACATTCCTCGATCGGATTCATGAAGATGAAAATATATACAACGAATTGATAATGAATGCCATCGAAACCTTTCCGGGTTATATCCAGGACATGAAACTGGCAAACATTAAAAAGGATTCCGACAAAGTGAGAAAGAATGCAAAAGCCATCAGAGGCTCAGCACAAATCATTTGCTGCGTTGAACTCTGTAATATCGCTGCTGAGATTGAGAAAAATGATGAAGGAACCAGATCACTTTCAGTAATGATAACCGAACTCTCAAAAGAATTCGATCATCTGCAAGTCCTTCTTAACCAATAATATGCATCGTTTTATCCAGTATCTTCAAATCTGAACAGCAATCAGCTCTGGTTATCTTCTGCCAATATTGTGCAGATGCGCAATGTGTGAAGCCAGTGCCATATGCACTTTTGGATATTCGATATACCGGATATTGTATTCAGCACAAACCTGTTTCACGATTTTACTTAATGCAGGATAATGCACGTGAGAGATTTTCTTGAATAAATGGTGTTCGATCTGAAAATTAAGACCACCGATAAACCAGGAGATGATCTTGTTTTGTGTGGCGAAGTTTGCCGTGGTTTTCAATTGATGAATAACCCATTCGTCCTCAATATGAATTTCTTTTTGATCTACAACAGGGAAATAAGTGTCTTCAACAGTATGAGCCAATTGGAAAACCACACTTAAAACGATTCCGGCAAAGAGACCATATACAAGAAAACCAACTAACCAAGGCAGAAAACCAACCATATAAACCGGAATCACCACAAATAAGATAAGGTGCAATGCCTTAAAACCCCAAAAGGAAATATGGTCGCTGACCTTCATTTTCTTAATTGGCCGTGAACCAATTTTGCCGGAGAAATATTTCTTGTAATCAGTAAAGAAAATCCAGTAGAGGTACAGCAACGAATAGATGAAAAGGAAGTATATATGCTGGAAACGGTGTATTCCGTATTTTTTCTGACTTTCGCACATACGCAGGAATGGTTTGGCATCGATATCATCATCTACACCATCTATATTGGTATAGGTATGATGGATCACATTGTGTTTTGTTTTCCACATGAAAACATTGGCTCCCAGGAAATTGATTGACATACCGGCCAGCTCATTGATCCAGTCTTTGGTGCTGAAACTACCATGTGCGCCATCGTGCATGATGTTGAAACCAATAGCGGCAGTCAGACCGCCAAGAACAATACATTCAATCAGGCTAACCCAGATCAGGGAAGGTGTAAAAAACACCAGGTGTGTGTACACAGCCAGAAAAGCTGTAATAATGATAAATGCTTTGAAGTATAATTTAAAATTACCGGTTTGTTTGAGATTAATATTCTTGAAGTAAGCATTTACGCGCTTTCGCAACTCAGTGTGAAAGGTATTTGTCGGAAGGGAGAACTCGGGTGACATCATGTTAACATTTTGATTTAATTAATAAAATAGTGGCGATAAAGATTGATAACCAGTATTTTAGATAATAAACCATTACATCTAACACCAAGATACAGGAATCCAAGTCGTCGGTAAAAATAACAGAATATGTTTGATATTGTTCAAATAACCCTGAAATATATTTTCAATCCGGATTCTTTTTAGGGACTCACATGCTATATTCCTGTTTTAGATTTTGCAAAGCATAGGTTTGTTCATCGCAGTCTGAATCATCAACCGGATGGTTTCGGTTTGAAAATCAAAAAGCCTGCCTGTACTTTGGTAAATTATTTTCAGATTTTCAGTCACATAAATTTGTTGGGTGCATTATACACTACCTGATCCAACCTATTGATAATATATAATGGGCTATATCTGACTTTGGCTTTCTTATAACTATCTATACACTATCTATGATATATTATATTAATAGTCGAATAAGATAAGGAGAAAATATGAAGAAGGTACGAAGAAGGTACGAAGAAAATAAAAGGTATTCCCATTGTTGGCTTTGTTTTTACATAGATGAAAATTGGTTTTGAAATGAGATTGGAATGCAGTATCAATGAACCATTATCCGATTTTATTATCAACCAAGGCTTATCTCAACCAAAATCCAATCCAGTTTCCATAATTAAGTGCATGATGCGGATTTCATTCAACCGGAGTTTCTCTCAATTGCTACTGGAAGGGACTTGCCGACCACATTGGGACTGATTATTGCCAGCGGTTATTCTATTTAAGTTCAAGCTTTTCAATTTTATTTCCGACAGTCATTTCTTTCATTTCAGTTTCAAGCTGAGTAAATTCTTCCTTTTTAACTGTCTTAATAAACACTCCATTTTTAAGCAAGTGTATTTCATCACATGTATCACTTAATGTTGAGAAAATGTGCGATGAAATGATTACTATTTTGTTCAGTTCTCTCAGCTTATGGATAATTTCAGTAATAATGATATTGCTCTGAATATCAACACCATTAAATGGTTCATCAAGAATAAAATATGTATTTTCCTGCAATAAAATGGCAGTAATTGCGAGTTTCTTTTTCATCCCTGTTGAATACGTGGAAGCATATTGATTTAAGGGTAATTCAAAAATATTTTTTAGGTCAATATCACCAATTTTAATTTCTCTTGCATTACAAAGCAATTGGATGTATTCTTTACCTGTTATTTTTGAAAACAGATATGGTTCTGTAAGTAAAAGTCCTAAATGATTTTTTAACGGGCTTAACCTTGCGTTTATTTTACCTTCATAATATTCTAAGCCAGCGATACACCTAAATAAAGTCGTTTTGCCGGCTCCATTTTCGCCAACAATTCCATACACATTACCTTCCAAAAAAGTCATATTAATATTGCTTAGAACTTGCTTTGTTCCGTAATATTTTGATAATTCTATAATTTCTATCATGCTAAATAATGTTGTAGTTTTTTCGTTGCCTTTAAGTAAAAATATGGAGTCAGTACGAGTAATAATGGCGGAAAAGAAATGCTTATTGCAATTATAATTACTTCAGGCAAATTCATTTCATAAGGATAAGCAGCGTATTTTGCTAGAATTATAGTTATCAAAAACAAACACCCCAGGAGATAAAAAGCTATTAACGCATCAATATTTTCATAATATAAAACACACAAAGTCAGGATAATGGGTAAACTTAGTATAGAAATAAAAAATAATGCCGTTTTTATTTTTTCTATAATAAATTGTTTTGGAGTCAAGGCAAATGACCATACAAAATACTCGTTTTCAGGTTTTGTATAAAAGCTAAGTGCTACTACAAAAACTAATAAAAATGAAAATATACCAAGGTTAAAATTGTCAACAAATACTGCAATAATAGTTAGTATATAGGTAATGGGAAAAATTAAAAATGTGTTTCTAAAACCTACTGTAAATTCAAAAGGCTTTTTGTAAAAAGGAGTTGGAATCGTAACATTCAAATTTGTTTTGAAACTACTCAAACCTAAGATCAGACTTATTACAGTTAGTATTATTGAGCCAATGAAAAATTGTTTGTAGATCAGAAATATCAGAAAGGGTATTGCTGATGTCAGGTTTTCAATATTTCTAACTAATTTGTAGTGTCTGTCACTAAAGCATAATTTAAGAAAATCATTTCTTCCTGTTCCTGATAGTTTAGAAGTTAACGCTAATGAAATCAGCATATAAATATATTGGGCAAATTCTGTCTTATAAAAAAGAAAAAAAGAAAGTCCTGTAAAACTTGCTAAAATCAGTAAGTAACCAAAAACAGGCTCAAATCCAAACTCTTTGAGTCTTCTATTTGTCATTTTGTATTGGAGGATGAAGTATTCTTTCATGCTAATTGTAATGTCATTTTTTAATAGCTTGTAATGAATGGCAATTACTTCGTGTTTATATTATTGATTCTTACAATGTCCAGGTGATAGCTAAATACCTCAAAATCAAATTTTAAGCTAAGTTTTTATGCAAAATCCGTTTCATTATTCATCATTGAATTAGTGTATTCAGGCTTGTTTAGTAGTATGAGTTAAACAAATGTAGTTCTTTATTTCAGAAACCAATCTGAACCACCGGACTTTTCAGCTAATCGAATTCTTTTGCAAAGATGTGGGTGTTATTGGTGCTTATCGGCCCCACCAGGCCCATCTTATGACAGTAGAATAATATCAAAATACTGATGAGATTTTGTCTTAGTTGAGAGGATATGGAATTATCACCGGCCGGTTTTGTTTGCTTTTTGAATCTTGTCAAAATCTATTAAAGCCAGTTTTATGCTCGAAATTACCAGATCAGGTTCATCTGTTTGAACAAAATGACTTGAGTTTGAACAATAAAAGAGTTTACCGTATTTCAGGGGATATAAAAGTTCTAACCATCGTTTCATCTGGATGTTACTGTTAATTCGCCACATCTTTTCCCTGTCATAAATTGTTGGTGGTTCTGAATCAGAAAAACCACCTGCCTTAATAAAATGTACCGGTACATCCGGCAAAGGATTCCGGTCGCACTCTTCAAAATCTGTTTTGGTCAGTTGTCTTGATATTTTTACCTCTTCTACATAATACTTTGGCATTTCTGTATAGAGTTTTTCAATAAAATTCTTATAAGGTTGCCCAAAAATTGAATCAATCTGATGCTGGGTTAGTCCAATTTCCAGATAAGGCAGGTCGCCCATATCCCCTTTTTTTGTGAAATCAATAGGATCAATAAAAATGAGACCCGCAATTTCATCGGGATAATAGGAGGCAAAACTTCTGATATAGGCTCCGCCAAAAGAATGTGACACCAATAGATAAGGAGGTTTTAGTCCTTTCTCTAAAAGTAATTCTCTCAGATTATTCACAATATGCTCCGTTGTAGGAGGAAGGCTGTCGTCTTCTGACTCACCAATCCTTGGACGGTTATAGGCAAAAACAGCATTTGTTTTTGAAACTTCATCAATTATCGTTTTCCACCTGTCATAGGTGTCAGCCATTCCATTTTCAAATACGATTACTGGTTTATTGATTTGATTATTCTGTAAACCAGTTGTATAAACTTCAACCTTGTAACCATTTAAAGTAACAAAGTCTAAGCTGGCAAAAGCCTTGTCTTTATTTGCCTTAACCATTTCAATCAGCGGTTCCCATCTGCTATCCGTGTACAACGATTTTAAATCAGGGTCAGACTTTATATGCCCGTAATTGGTGTAATTCATCAATGTTGCAATGTAATTTAAATAAATGAATGCGCTGTCCGCATTGTTTGCTAAAGCATAAGAGCATGCGGCATTATAACGATGGTTCATTG
>CAJBPB010000338.1 GCA_903957365.1 uncultured Bacteroidota bacterium | reverse complement strand
GGAGTTATGAGGATATTGCAACCGTTTCGGCAAGTTTCAACTCCTTTACCGATTTCAATGCGCCGGATGGTGATGTTTCGTATATGATTAAAATCGTTCACCCGACCGGTTGCGACTTAACTTTGCGTGAAACCGGTTATCCCGAGGTGTATTCCAACGCAGCATCGAACAATGTGGTAAATGTTTCAGAAAATGAAGACTTTGATTTCGTTGTTTATCCTAATCCGGCAAATGATCTGATCAATCTGGTGTTCGGCGATAAAATCAAAGGACAGGTAAATCTGATCATCACAGATCTTGCAGGCCGCAAAATCTATTCCGCAGATTTCAGAAATTTGAATTCCGGACAGATGCAATCAATCAGCAGTGCAGACTTTGAAGAAGGGATGTATCTTATGCATCTGCAATCAGGTGAAAAAAGCAACACAATGAAAATAGTGGTCAGGCATTAAAAACTGACATACTCCGATTCGTTTCACGCTGACGGTTTACTAAATTATAAAACACAAAATCCCGTATTATGCGGGATTTTCTGTTTTATAAGGTGCAGAATTTGAAACAGGTTTGGTTCACATAAGTTATTCCTGATTTGTCAAACATGTGGTGTTTCCCGTCACAACATCCTGTTTGTCTCATTATTCATGCCAGCTACCAAAAAAAACCGTAAAAGAAATCCTGAAGTCAGACTTGATTACAATGATCTTGAATTAACCCATAGCGCTCTTTGCGCCTCCATTGCGACCTTCGCGGTTAAACACTTTTGGCTGTAAATCAATTATTTAAAACATGAAAATATGCAAAAAAGGGTTTAAACATGCTTAAGTTCACGCATATCTCTCATTTTACTATAGACTTGTCATGCCTCTTGAAAAGAAATCCGGTGAAACGGGGCGTTGTTCAGCAGACACTGCTTACAGCTGACTGCAAACCGCTGTGAAAAACTTTGGCCAGTGCACATCGTCGGTGCTTTTTCCAGTCCGTACGATGATGATGTTTTTTGACGGATTGACATAGATAAACTGACCGAGAATTCCTTTGGCAAAAAAATCACCTGATTCGAGTACACGCCAGTTGTAACTGTATGGATAGCCTTGAGAATCGATAGAATTGTTATGGATCGACAAACTGGTCTTTACCCAGTCATTGCTGATAATCTGCATGCCTTCCCAGTTACCTTTATTCAGGTATAGCCGGCCGAACTTGGCGAAATCACGTGTACGGGCATTCAGGCAGCAAAAAGCCTTTACGGTCTGGTGCTTCTTGCTGTCAAGGTTCCAGCTTGCATCATATTCCATGCCGATTGGTTGCCATAACTCTTTTTCAAGAATCTCAGGCAGCGGCATTTCCCAGGCATTTTCGATCGCCATCGCCAGCAACTGCGAGTTCACACTTACATAATCGTAGGCACTATCGGGCGTTTCTTTCATTTCTAAATCGTCAACATATTTATTCAGATTCAGACCATAATAATATTTTGCCATCTCCGAAAAAGGAGATTTATAACCTTCTTCAAATGCGATGCCCGATCGCATATCCAGCAATTGTTTGATGGTCACACTCTTCAGACCTTTTCCGCGCAACGAAGGAATGTACAGAGTCACAGAGTCATTTACGGATTGAATTTTTCCTTTGTCGATCGAAATGCCGGTCAGGGCCGAGATAAAAACCTTTGAAACTGAAAAGGAAGATACCACAGATTCCTCATCATAACCATCAAAATAATCTTCATACAAAATACTGTCGTTGCGGATAATAATGAATGACAGTGATTTGTGCTCCTCAATAAATTGACTCAGGTTTTGGTACCCGCTGTTTTTCAGGTAGGAGGGAAGCTGAATATCAGGCCTGTTTTCGGTTGAAACAAATTTGAAAGGAATTCCTGATGTCTTTATCTCAGACTGTGGAAATTTTTTGAAGTCATCCGCATCGGCAACATTAAAATAAAAATACCGGCCAACATGACAAGCATGTAATGTGTAAGTTAAAATTATAAATATCAGTGTTTTATAAAATATCTTCATCATAAAGCCTTCGATTACACCGGCGAAATTAAAGATAATCCACGCAGGTTTTGCAATTCAATTATGGGATCTGTTCACTCTGTTAATGCCAAAGATTGGCTTCGCCAAGAAAGGTTCACAGATTATTGGCAAATGTCTCCATGAATACAACGCAACAATCTGGCTTCGCTGAGAAAAGTTTACTGATTCGTGATTTTTCTACCACGACAGTCGTTAGAAAAATTTGATTCAACAAGTTAGTCTGTGGCATCTGTAAAATAAGATATGATGATTCATTTGCTGAATAGTTACCAATTTTATAAAAGTATTTATCTGATTACTAGTATTATAAAAATATATCTTGCGGTCTGCTGAAGTTTTTTTGTTGCCGGCAGTCAGGGTCAGAAAGCAATCAGAGAAGAATCAAATATTTAATTTAGAATAAATCTAAATAAGACAGATATTCTTTAACTTTGCAGCCGGTTTTATTTAGTAATTTATTCATTTTCAATAAGTAAAAATATGTACAGTGGATTTTATTCAGTTCCAAAGCCCTACAATGATCCGATAAAGTCTTATGCGCCGGGAACCCCTGAACGCGCCGAAGTCAAAGAAGAACTGAAGCGATTGCGGTCGATGGAGATAGACGTTCCGATGGTAATCGGCGGACAGCGTATAACAACAGATAATAAAATACGGATTTGTCCTCCGCACGATATTCATCATACCCTGGGGTATTATTATCAGGGTGATGCAGTGCATGTGAATATGGCGATCGATGCAGCGCTTCGTGTCAGGAAACGCTGGCAGGAGCTGGAGTGGCAGGACAGGGCTTCCATCTTTCTGAAAGCGGCAGACCTTATTTCAGGACCTTACCGGGCAAAAATAAATGCAGCGACCATGCTGGCACAATCCAAAACCATTCACCAGGCCGAAATTGATGCGGCATGTGAATTTGCTGATTTTCTGCGGTTTAATGTTTCATTTATGGCGGATATTTACAGTCAGCAACCCATCTCAGACCATGGAATGTGGAACAGAATTGAATACAGACCACTGGAAGGTTTCATTTATGCTTTAACACCGTTTAATTTCACAGCCATTGCAGGGAATTTGTCTGCAGCTCCTGCCTTGATGGGAAATGTAGTTGTCTGGAAACCTTCGAACACTCAAATTTACTCTGCAAGGGTAATCATGGATATTTTTGAAGAAGCGGGCTTACCCGATGGTGTAATCAATATGATTTTTGTGCCCGGACCTGCAGCCGGAAAAATATTAGCGGCCCACCCTGATTTTGTTGGTATTCATTATACAGGCTCCACCGAGGTCTTCAGAAAAATCTGGAAAGCAATCGGAGAACACGTAGCGGTGCATAACACTTATCCTAAAATTGTCGGTGAAACAGGAGGTAAGGATTTTGTTCTGGCACACTCATCGGCGAACCCCATGGCTGTAGCAACAGGCGTAGTGCGCGGCGCTTTTGAGTACCAGGGTCAGAAATGTTCTGCTGCCTCACGGGCATACATCCCATCCAATATCTGGAATGAGGTAAAAGAATATATGCTTCGCGACCTGAAAACGATCAAGGTGGGTCCGGTTGAAGATTTCCGCAATTTTATGGGCGCTGTGATTGATGAAATATCCTTTGATAAACTGGCAGGTTATATCAGTGATGCAAAGGCAGATCCATCTGTAGAAATCATTTTTGGCGGTAATTACGATAAAACAAAAGGCTATTTCATTGAACCGACTGTTATATTAACTACTGATCCACATTATGTTACCATGCACCATGAACTTTTTGGTCCGGTACTGACAATCTATGTTTACGAACCGGAAAACTGGAATGATGTATTGCATCTGATCGATACTACCACAACGTATTCGTTGACCGGAGCCGTGTTTGCGAAAGACCGGTATGCGATTGAAGAGGCAAATTTCGCACTAACCAATGCGGCAGGAAATTTCTATATCAACGATAAACCTACCGGAGCAGTAGTTGGCCAGCAGCCTTTTGGAGGCGCCCGTGCTTCCGGAACCAACGACAAATCAGGATCTTACCTCAATTTGTTGCGTTGGGTATCACCGCGTACAATCAAGGAAAATTTCAACCCTCCCGTTGAATACAGATATCCATTTATGGACGAAGAATAGGAATTATATTACTGTTACAGTTTGAGAAATGGCAGGTTCGGAAAATTATGATTACTACGGTTTTCTTAGTAATAAAAGCGGATACATTTAAACTGTAACGGGTCGTTTTCAGCCATTATTGGACGAAAACAGGTTTAGACTGAAATATAACAGTGAATTAATTGTCAGAAGAAGTTGTGTTTTTGAGACCAGTTATCTTGGGCTTTGCTGTCCAAGATAATTGGTTTCAGCGTTTCTGATAATAAAATTTTTGCGTACGGCAGTCTTTTTTGCCACCACAGGGTCAGGAGAAAATTGAGTTTTACCTGGGATTCTGCCTGAAACAGGGCGTTTCTTCATCGAAACTGCATCCATATAGGATGATTGCTTACCGGAATATCTACCAGCAGTTGGATTTTTTTTACTTGATACACAAGATGTTATGGATAAAATTAAAATCAATAAAGATACTAACAAACGAATTTTCATACTGTTCCTTTTATAAATAAGCCATTAACAAGCAATTTCCCAACCAGATAAGCGTGGCTAAAGTATAAAAAAATGGCAATTATCAGGATTTTGTTAAAGAAAAAAAAATAAAAATCGTTTCATATTTTAAAACTAAGTATTTTTGTGGTCGATAGAGGTGTCCAATATCCTTCAACGGATGCGGACTTAATTAGGGAATCAGGTGTAAATCCTGAACAGTTCCCGCTGCTGTAAGCTCTTTCAAACTTCTTGAAATTCATTGCCACTGTTCCGTTCACATCGGGATGGGAAGGCTTCAGGAGGGGAGTAAGTCAGAAGACCTGCCGCTGTCAGTTTTGTAATAAAGCTTTCGGGATAAAAGCGGTCGGCAAAAGTCATTGATTGATTTCGACAAGTTTCCTGATGGTTTTAAGGTAATATTTAACCTTTAAACTATTGTATGGTGCGTTTTAAAAGTTCATTTGAAGGATCAGTTTCTGATACCGGGAAAAGGTTTGTTTTTTGGCCTTGCGATGTTGTAAAACATTGCAGTTCAATTATTAATACAGTTATTTATTTTTTTCTTTTCCTGTCTTTTCTTTTGATTTCCCCTTCCGTTGTTTTTGCGCAAAGCAATCCGTTGTCTGATACCATATTATTACCCGATGTTGTAATAACCGGTTTGCAGATCTCAGGATCACAGCCGGCGTTCGAGCGAAAACTTGATACATTAAGCCTTCATTCGATGCGTTCAACCGGTCTGGCTGATCTGCTTTCGCAACACAGTGGCGTATTTGTCAAAAGCTATGGTCCCGGAGCCCTGTCAACAGTTTCCTTGCGGGGAACCTCTGCCAGTCATACATTGGTATTATGGAACGATTTTCCGGTTAATGCGCCTATGCTCGGACAGGTTGATTTTTCGCAGGTTCCGGTCTTTTTCATCGATCAGGTTGGTGTTTTATGGGGTAGTGCATCCTCTTCCAAACGTGCCGGTGGTTTGGGTGGAACTGTTTCACTTGAAAACACAATGCGACTGAATCAGGGTTTTAAACTTGATTTTTGTCAGACAGCAGGCAGCTACGGCACCTTTGGAAGCTATGCGACTGTGGATTTCAGCAATAAGAAAGTGCAGTTTCGTTCCAGGATTTTCAGAAAATCAAGTCAAAATGATTTTGAATATGAAAATACTGCATCGCTTCCAAGGGCGATGATGAAACAAGAAGATGCCAGTTACCTCGATTATGGTTTTATGCAGGAGATGTATTTCTCAAATCGTTTAGGTAATTTCAGTTTTGTAAGCTGGAACCAGTGGAACAGCAGAAATTTGCCTCCCATTATGACCAATATAGAACGTGGGGGAGATCCGGAAGAGTATCAGAATGACCGGTTTCACCGCAATGTTTTGTCTTATCTCAATGCCTGGGAGACGGGTAAAATTGAAGTGAAGGCAGCCTCTTTCATCGAGAATCAGCAATATTTTCTTCGCACTACAGGCTCAGGAATTCCTGCTGAAACGGTGACCCTTATCGATTCGAAAAACAGGCTGGAGTCGTTGTTTGGTCAGGTGAAACTAACCGAATCCATTCAAAAGAATCTGAGTGTTTTCGGCAGAATTCAATGGAACCGCGACAAGGTTGTTTCAAATAATTATAACGACACGAAAACCAGAACACAGTCTTCATTTTCAATGGGTGCAATCTGGCATATCATGCCGGTGCTGAGTTCTGAACTTACGTTGAATCAGGATAGGGTAGACGATGAGAATCTTGGAATGAATCCGGCTTTTACCATCCATTATACACTTTCATCAAAACAGAATTTAAAATTGAGTGCCGGTATTAATAAGAATTACCGTTTGCCAAGCATGAACGATTTGTACTGGTATCCGGGCGGGAATGTACTTCTGCAACCTGAAAATGGACTGACAACCGATCTTGCGATTCAATGGATTACACAAAAAGGTAATTTCAGAACAGAAACGGATTTGAATTTCTTCTTTTCAGCCATCAACGACTGGATTCAATGGCGGCCAACTGAATACCGGTATTGGGAACCGTTAAATATTGCACGTGTTTTTGCCCGTGGAATGGAGTTTCATTTCCGGACAGAAGGTAAAATATCTGATGTAACAGTAAGTATGGCAGGTAATTATATTTTTACAGTCACAACAGATGAAAGTCAGGTTGCAAAACTTGAGAACAGTTCAGGACGCCAGTTGATTTACATTCCGAGGCACCATGCCAATATGTTTTTGAGTGCAGGCTTCAAGGGATATTATTCAAATTACACGCTTTCTGTTACCGGAAGAAGAACCACGACACCCAACGGAGAAGAAATGTACACCGGGGTTTTGCCAGCCTATGTGCTTCACAATGTGAGCATCGGGAAGAAGATCCGACATTTTGATGCTGAAATCAAGGTGAACAATCTGTTTAATAAAAGTTACCAGGCCGTTTTATGGCGAGCCATGCCGGGTCGCAATACTGAAATATTGCTTCGATATCAATTATAAATTTTACTCACAACATTAACCATTCACTTTCAGATTTTACCATGAAAAAACTATTCTATTTACTATTTGCAATGCTTTTTATTCAATCATGCAGTATCGATGATGATGATCCGGAACCAATTTTCCCGAAAGGATTAGGAAAAGGATTTTATGTTGTAAATCAGGGAGGCTTTACTGCAGGAAACGCCAGTCTTTCCTTTTTCAATTATGACACAGCCAAAATGACCAACAATGTTTTCTATAAACTGAACAATGCACCGCTTGGTGATGTGGCCCAAAGCATGACATTCGTTGGTGATTATGCCTATATTGTTATCAATAACAGTGGCCTGATTTATATTATTGATGCGCAGTCAGGATATTTTCTGAACAAAATTGTCGGTCTGACCTCACCACGATATTACTTGCCCATCGACAATCAGAAAGCCTATATTTCCGATTTTATTGACAAGGGAATTACGGTTGTAAATCCAAACAATCTGCAGATTCAGGGTGTAATCCAGACAGGAAAATCCACCGAGAATATGGTCCTCATCGGAACAAAAGTTTTTGCTGCCAATTGGTCACAGTACAACCAGACAGGATTAAACAATACGGTGCAGGTTATCGACGCTGCCATGGATAAACTGGTCGATAGCATTCAGGTTGTGAAAGAACCGAACAGTATGGTGGTCGATAAAAATAATAAACTATGGGTACTTTGCAGTGGTGGTTATATGAATGAGGAGATTCCGGCAATCCATTGTATTAATCCTGATAATCTGGAGATTATAAAAACCATTTATTTTGCAGGCAATGAACTTTCGCCCGAGCATCTCACAATAAACGGAACAGGTGATACACTTTATTATCTGGATAATTACAGTGTCTACCGTATGACAATCAACGATACACAACTGCCGGCAGAGGCTTTTATTCCTGCAGGAAACAGATTTTATTTTACAATGGGAGTCGATCCGAATAATTCGCAGATTGTTGTCACTGATGCAGGTAATTATGTACAAAACGGTCATATTTACCGCTTTACACCGGCAGGAGTTATGATTGATTCTGCGCAGGTTGGTATTATTCCCGGTTTCATAGGATATAACTAAAGCGCTTTATAGAAGAGATTGTCTATAATGTCCGGTTTCTTCGTTATTCCCGATCTTTAAATCAGTCTTGTGCCTCAGTACACTCCTGATTTTCAGTTCATCTAAACCTCGAACCCGAATATTCTGAATCAAACTCCCGACTTTATGGACAGATTAAACAAGGTTTCTTATGTCGTATGATTTATCAAACCCGATGCAACAGAAATGCCGCGCTTTGGTTCAGACTGAGTCCTGAAAAAATTGTCTCAGGCCAATAACTGAAGCAGATAAACAGGAAAGCATACATTGTTTTATATTTGTAAAAAATACTTCAGTCATCGGTCTGCTGACCATAGACTTTTAACACACAAACATTAAAAATTCTGAATTATGAATAACAAAGTAGATGTAACCTGGGCTGGAAATATGTCATTCGAAGCCGAGGTAAATGGATTTAAAATCATGATGGATGCAGACGAATCAGTAGGTGGCGAAAACAAAGGACCACGTCCGAAGCCATTGACGCTTGCCTCGTTGGGTGGTTGTACAGCAATGGATGTGATTTCTATATTGAAGAAAATGCGCATCGAACCCGATTATTTTAATGTGGCTGTTGTAGGTGAACTCACTGAAGAGCATCCGAAATATTACCATAAAATTCACCTTACTTATATTTTCAGAGGACAAGGCCTGGATTTGGATAAACTGGAAAAAGCGGCCAAACTTTCACAGGAACGCTATTGTGGTGTGAATGCACTGCTGAAAAACGGTGCGGAAATCACCCATTCCATTGTGATTGAATAAGATACAACAGCAGCTGAGATAATCTTTGTAAAATAACTTTACAGATCAGATGCAGTAAAAGAATCGAATATTTCATCAACCACTTCGATGAATTCGCTGAGAATCATCGAAGTGGCCCCCCAAACCATGTGGTTATCAAGCCAGAAACAGGGAACTTCCACTTCTCTCCCTCCTTTGATTGTAATGATACCTTTACCAATATTGTTTCTGTTGCGCAATTCTGACAATGATATTTTGAAAACCTTTTGTACTTCTGATGTATCAATATCAAGTTGTGGTTCTTTATCGAGAAAACCAACCACAGGGAAGACATCAAAATTACTTGGTGGAATATACAATTCTGTTAAATTCCCAAGAATATGTATATCAGCAGCTTGTATTCCAATTTCCTCCTGTGTCTCTCGTAAAGCAGTGTGAAACAAATCTTTATCGGTTTTTTCGAAGCCACCTCCCGGAAAGGAAATTTGTCCGCTGTGCACTCCGTCATACACATTCCGTTCGATGAAAAAAGTATGCAGTTCGTTATCCTGAGTGAAAAGAAGAATCATGACCGCGCTTTTTCTCGGACCGGTAGCATGCTTTAAATTCATCAGAAATTCTTTTCTGGTCGAAGGCTCCATCTTTGCATGTCCGTTTTGTCCTGGCAAGGTTAATGTCAGACGGTGTTTCAGAGCAGGTAAGAATCGGTCAATATTTTCTTTTGTCATTTGTGTTTTCAATGTTTAGATACAAAGTCCACGATGGGCGTTATGAAATTTATTTGTGATTATAAATTTTTGCCGGTCATAGCTGTTACGAAATGCAAAAATAGAAAAATTGGCCTGATGGATTTGCGTATTGATTATTTTTATTCATTAAATATCATATTATCAATTAATTAACATGATAATGTTAATTTCAATTGTCTTGAGACAGGAATAAATCCATTAGTAAGATTGGAGATGAAGCATAGCCTGATAATTAGATATTTTTCTAAAGGAATTATTTAAAAAGTCGTTTTCTTACATTTTTAGAAAAAATCTCTGAGTTTGTTATAAAGGATATT